>NZ_JAJHOG010000012.1:0-110366 GCF_020819615.1 Rheinheimera sp. UJ51 | reverse complement strand
GCACGGTGGCTTGGGTAATAACCGTTTGACCGTTTTGATCGGTGATGGTGATGTTAATCAGCGTGCCTTCAGCAACGTCCGTGGTGGTGCCGCTGAGGTCAAGCGTACCATCGGTATTATCGACGCTCGCAGCGATATCTAATGAACCGGCAATGGCGTCTAATGTGGCTGATGTGTCGGCCGCGAGAGGGTTGCCGTTGTTATCGAAAGCAGTGGCAGCAATGGTCAATGGGCCATCCGCTAACGCGCTGATATCGACATCGGCTAACTGATAGCTGCCATCGGCCAGCACGGTGGCTTGGGTAATAATCGTTTTACCATTTTGATCGGTGATGGTGATGTTAATCACCGTGCCTTCAGCGACATCGGTAGTGGTACCCGATAAATCGAGTGTGCCATCCGTATTGTCAACCGTCGCGGCGATATCCAGGCTGCCTTCGATGGCATCCAATGTGGCATTGGTATCGGCAGTGAGTGGGTTGCCGTTGTTATCGACTGCCGTCGCGTCAATGGTTAGTGGGCCATCGGCTAAGGTACTGACATCGACACCTTTTAACTGGTAACTACCATCGGCCAGCACGTTGGCTTGGGTAATCACCGTTTGACCGTTTTGATCGGTGATGGTGATGTTAATCAGCGTACCTTCGGCGACATCCGTGGTGGTGCCGCTGAGGTCAAGCGTACCGTCGGTATTATCGATTGTCGCAGCGATATCCAATGAACCGGCAATGGCGTCCAGTGTGGCTGAGGTATCAGCGGCCAATGGATTGCCGTTGTTGTCCACCGCAGTGGCCTCAATGGTTAATGGGCCATCCGCTAACGCGCTGACATCGACACCTTCTAACTGGTAACTGCCATCGGCCAGCACGGTGGCTTGGGTAATAACCGTTTGACCATTTTGATCGGTGATGGTGATGTTAATCAGCGTACCTTCGGCAACGTCGGTGGTGGTGCCCGATAAATCGAGTGTGCCATCTGTATTGTCAATCGAGGCCGCAATATCCAGTGTACCGGCAACCGCATCGAGTGTGACTGCAGTATCCGCATCAAGGGCGTTACCGTTGTTATCCACCGCAGTGGCAGCAATGGTCAATGGGCCATCGGCTAACGCGCTGACATCCACATCGGCTAACTGATAGCTGCCATCGGCCAGCACGGTGGCTTGGGTAATGACCGTTTGACCGTTTTGATCGGTAATGGTGATGTTAATCACCGTACCTTCAGCAACATCCGTGGTGGTGCCGCTGAGGTCAAGCGTACCATCGGTATTATCGACGCTCGCAGCGATATCTAATGAGCCGGCAACCGCATCAAGTGTGGCTGATGTGTCGGCCGCGAGAGGGTTGCCGTTGTTATCGACCGCAGTGGCCTCAATGGTTAATGGGCCATCGGCTAACGCGCTGACATCGACATCGGCTAACTGATAACTGCCATCGGCCAGCACGGTGGCTTGGGTAATAACCGTTTGACCATTTTGATCGGTGATGGTGATGTTAATCACCGTACCTTCGGTAACATCCGTGGTGGTGCCGCTGAGGTCAAGCGTACCATCGGTGTTATCGATTGTCGCAGCGATATCCAATGAACCGGCAATGGCGTCTAATGTGGCTGAGGTATCTGCCGCTAATGGATTGCCGTTGTTGTCCACCGCAGTGGCCTCAATGGTTAATGGGCCATCCGCTAACGCGCTGATATCGACATCGGCTAACTGGTAACTGCCATCAGCCAGCACGGTGGCTTGGGTAATAACCGTTTGACCATTTTGATCGGTGATGGTGATGTTAATCACGGTGCCTTCGGCAACGTCCGTGGTGGTGCCGCTGAGGTCAAGCGTACCATCGGTGTTATCGACGGTGGCGGCAATGTCGAGTGAGCCCGCTATGGCGTCTAATGTGGCTGATGTGTCGGCCGCTAGTGGATTACCGTTATTATCGACTGCCGTGGCCTCAATGGTTAATGGGCCATCGGCTAACGCGCTGACATCGACATCGGCTAACTGGTAACTGCCATCGGCCAGCACGGTGGCTTGGGTAATAATCGTTTTACCATTTTGATCGGTGATGGTGATGTTAATCACCGTGCCTTCAGCGACATCGGTAGTGGTACCCGATAAATCGAGTGTGCCATCGGTGTTATCGACGGTGGCGGCAATGTCGAGTGAGCCCGCTATGGCGTCTAATGTGGCTGAGGTATCTGCCGCTAATGGGTTACCGTTGTTGTCAACTGCCGTGGCAGCAATGGTCAATGGGCCATCCGCTAACGCGCTGACATCCACATCGGCTAACTGATAACTGCCATCGGCCAGCACGGTGGCTTGGGTAATAACTGTTTGACCATTTTGATCGGTGATGGTGATGTTAATCAGCGTACCTTCGGCAACGTCCGTGGTGGTTCCGGATAAATCGAGTGTGCCATCCGTATTATCAATCGAGGCCGCAATATCCAGTGTACCGGTAACCGCATCGAGTGTGACTGCAGTATCCGCATCAAGGGCGTTACCGTTGTTATCTACTGCCGTTGCGTCAATGGTTAATGGGCCATCGGCTAACGCGCTGACATCCACATCGGCTAACTGATAGCTGCCATCGGCCAGCACG
Source organism: Rheinheimera sp. UJ51 (assembly GCF_020819615.1). Taxonomy (NCBI): domain Bacteria; kingdom Pseudomonadati; phylum Pseudomonadota; class Gammaproteobacteria; order Chromatiales; family Chromatiaceae; genus Rheinheimera; species Rheinheimera sp. UJ51. The sequence continues at coordinate 107,769 of NZ_JAJHOG010000012.1, read as the reverse complement.
GTGGCTTGGGTAATAATCGTTTTACCATTTTGATCGGTGATGGTGATGTTAATCACCATGCCTTCAGCGACATCGGTAGTGGTACCCGATAAATCGAGTGTGCCATCCGTATTGTCAACCGTGGCCGCAATATCCAATGAACCGGCAATGGCATCCAATGTAGCATTAGTATCTGCCGCGAGTGGGTTACCGTTGTTATCGACTGCCGTGGCAGCAATGGTTAATGGGCCATCGGCTAACGCGCTGACATCCACATCGGCTAACTGATAGCTGCCATCGGCCAGCACGGTGGCTTGGGTAATAACCGTTTGACCATTTTGATCGGTGATGGTGATGTTAATCAGCGTACCTTCGGCAACATCCGTGGTGGTGCCGGATAAATCGATGGTGCCATCCGTATTGTCCACCGTGGCGGCGATATCCAATGAACCGGCAATGGCATCGAGTGTGGCTGAAGTATCAGCGGCCAATGGATTGCCGTTATTGTCCACTGCCGTGGCCTCAATGGTTAATGGGCCATCCGCTAACGCGCTGACATCCACATCGGCTAACTGATAGCTGCCATCGGCCAGCACGGTGGCTTGGGTAATCACCGTTTGACCGTTTTGATCGGTGATGGTGATGTTAATCACCGTGCCTTCAGCGACATCGGTAGTGGTACCCGATAAATCGAGTGTGCCATCCGTATTGTCCACCGTGGCGGCGATATCCAATGAACCGGCAATGGCATCGAGTGTGGCTGAAGTATCAGCGGCCAATGGATTGCCGTTATTGTCCACTGCCGTGGCCTCAATGGTTAATGGGCCATCCGCTAACGCGCTGACATCCACATCGGCTAACTGATAGCTGCCATCGGCCAGCACGGTGGCTTGAGTAATCACCGTTTGACCGTTTTGATCGGTGATGGTGATGTTAATCACGGTGCCTTCGGCGACATCCGTGGTGGTGCCGCTGAGGTCAAGCGTACCATCGGTGTTATCGACGGTGGCGGCAATGTCGAGTGAGCCCGCTATGGCGTCTAATGTGGCTGAGGTATCAGCGGCCAATGGATTGCCGTTGTTATCGACAGCCGTGGCAGCAATGGTTAATGGGCCATCGGCTAACGCGCTGACATCCACATCGGCTAACTGATAGCTGCCATCGGCCAGCACGGTGGCTTGGGTAATAACCGTTTGACCATTTTGATCGGTGATGGTGATGTTAATCAGCGTACCTTCAGCGACGTCGGTGGTAGTACCCGATAAATCGAGTGTGCCATCGGTGTTATCGACGGTCGCGGCAATATCCAGGCTGCCTTCGATGGCATCCAATGTGGCATTGGTATCGGCAGTGAGTGGGTTGCCGTTGTTATCGACAGCCGTGGCAGCAATGGTCAATGGGCCATCGGCTAACGCGCTGATATCGACATCGGCTAACTGATAACTGCCATTGGCCAGCACGGTGGCTTGGGTAATAACCGTTTGACCATTTTGATCGGTGATGGTGATGTTAATCAGCGTGCCTTCGGCGACATCCGTGGTGGTGCCCGATAAATCGAGTGTGCCGTCGGTGTTATCCACCGTGGCGGCGATATCTAATGAACCGGCAATGGCATCGAGTGTCGCTGAGGTATCGGCAGTTAACGGGTTACCGTTGTTATCGACAGCCGTCGCAGCAATGGTCAATGGGCCATCGGCTAAGGCGCTGACATCGACATCGGCTAACTGGTAACTACCATCGGCCAGCACGGTGGCTTGGGCGATGACCGTTTTACCATTTTGATCGGTGATGGTGATGTTAATCAGCGTACCTTCAGCGACATCGGTAGTGGTACCCGATAAATCGAGTGTGCCATCGGTGTTATCGACGGTCGCGGCAATATCCAGGCTGCCTTCGATGGCATCCAATGTGGCATTGGTATCGGCAGTGAGTGGGTTGCCGTTGTTATCCACTGCCGTGGCCTCAATGGTTAATGGGCCATCGGCTAACGCGCTGATATCGACATCGGCTAACTGGTAACTGCCATCGGCAAGCACGGTGGCTTGGGTAATGACCGTTTGACCGTTTTGATCGGTGATGGTGATGTTAATCACCGTACCTTCGGCAACATCCGTGGTGGTGCCACTGAGGTCAAGCGTACCATCGGTATTATCGATTGTCGCAGCGATATCCAATGAACCGGCAACCGCATCGAGTGTGACTGCAGTATCCGCATCAAGGGCGTTACCGTTGTTATCCACCGCAGTGGCAGCAATGGTCAATGGGCCATCGGCTAACGCGCTGATATCGACATCGGCTAACTGATAACTGCCATTGGCCAGCACGGTGGCTTGGGTAATAACCGTTTTACCATTTTGATCGGTGATGGTGATGTTAATCACCGTACCTTCGGCAACATCCGTGGTGGTGCCACTGAGGTCAAGCGTACCATCGGTATTATCGATTGTCGCAGCGATATCCAATGAACCGGCAACCGCATCGAGTGTGACTGCAGTATCCGCATCAAGGGCGTTACCGTTGTTATCCACCGCAGTGGCAGCAATGGTCAATGGGCCATCGGCTAACGCGCTGACATCGACACCTTCTAACTGGTAACTGCCATCGGCCAGCACGGTGGCTTGGGTAATGACCGTTTGACCGTTTTGATCGGTGATGGTGATGTTAATCACCGTACCTTCGGCAACATCCGTGGTGGTGCCACTGAGGTCAAGCGTACCATCGGTATTGTCCACCGTCGCAGCGATATCCAATGAACCGGCAACCGCATCGAGTGTGGCTGAGGTATCAGCGGCCAATGGGTTACCGTTGTTGTCTACTGCCGTGGCCTCAATGGTTAATGGGCCATCCGCTAACGCGCTGACATCCACATCGGCTAACTGATAGCTGCCATCGGCAAGCACGGTGGCTTGGGTAATAACCGTTTGACCATTTTGATCGGTGATGGTGATGTTAATCACGGTGCCTTCGGCGACATCCGTGGTGGTGCCGCTGAGGTCAAGCGTACCGTCGGTATTATCGACGCTCGCAGCGATATCTAATGAGCCGGCAACCGCATCAAGTGTGGCTGAGGTATCAGCGGCCAATGGGTTGCCGTTGTTATCTACTGCCGTGGCATCAATGGTCAATGGGCCATCCGCTAACGCGCTGACGTCGACACCTTCTAACTGGTAACTGCCATCGGCCAGCACGGTGGCTTGGGTAATCACCGTTTGACCATTTTGATCGGTGATGGTGATGTTAATCAGCGTACCTTCGGCAACATCCGTGGTGGTGCCGCTGAGGTCAAGCGTACCATCGGTGTTATCGACGGTGGCGGCAATGTCGAGTGAGCCCGCTATGGCGTCTAATGTGGCTGAGGTATCAGCGGCCAATGGATTGCCGTTGTTATCCACCGCAGTGGCAGCAATGGTTAATGGGCCATCCGCTAACGCGCTGACATCCACATCGGCTAACTGATAGCTGCCATCGGCCAGCACGGTGGCTTGGGTAATAACCGTTTGACCATTTTGATCGGTAATGGTGATGTTAATCACGGTGCCTTCAGCGACATCGGTAGTGGTACCCGATAAATCGAGTGTGCCATCCGTATTGTCAACCGTGGCCGCAATATCCAATGAACCGGCAATGGCATCCAATGTAGCATTAGTATCTGCCGCGAGTGGGTTACCGTTGTTATCGACTGCCGTTGCAGCAATGGTTAATGGGCCATCGGCTAACGCGATGATGTCGACACCTTCTAACTGGTAACTACCATCGGGCAGCACGGTGGCTTGGGTAATAACCGTTTGACCATTTTGATCGGTGATGGTGATGTTAATCACCGTACCTTCGGCAACATCCGTGGTGGTGCCGCTGAGGTCAAGCGTACCATCGGTGTTATCGATTGTCGCAGCGATATCCAGGCTGCCTTCGATGGCATCCAATGTGGCATTGGTATCGGCAGTGAGTGGATTGCCGTTGTTATCGACAGCCGTGGCAGCAATGGTTAATGGGCCATCGGCTAACGCGCTGATATCTATATCGGCTAACTGATAGCTGCCATCGGCCAGCACGGTGGCTTGGGTAATAACCGTTTGACCATTTTGATCGGTGATGGTGATGTTAATCACCGTACCTTCGGCAACATCCGTGGTGGTGCCGGATAAATCGATGGTGCCATCCGTATTGTCAACCGAGGCCGCAATTTCCAGTGTACCGGCAACCGCATCGAGTGTGACTGCAGTATCCGCATCAAGGGCGTTACCGTTGTTATCTACTGCCGTGGCATCAATGGTCAATGGGCCATCGGCTAAGGCGCTGACATCGACATCGGCTAATTGGTAACTACCATCGGGCAGCACGGTGGCTTGGGCGATGACCGTTTGACCGTTTTGATCGGTGATGGTGATGTTAATCACCGTACCTTCGGCAACATCCGTGGTGGTGCCGCTGAGGTCAAGCGTACCATCGGTATTATCGATTGTCGCAGCGATATCCAATGAACCGGCAACCGCATCGAGTGTGGCTGAGGTATCAGCGGCCAATGGGTTACCGTTGTTGTCTACTGCCGTGGCCTCAATGGTTAATGGGCCATCCGCTAACGCGCTGACGTCGACACCTTCTAACTGGTAACTGCCATCGGCCAGCACGGTGGCTTGGGTAATAACCGTTTGACCATTTTGATCGGTGATGGTGATGTTAATCAGCGTACCTTCGGCAACATCCGTGGTGGTGCCGCTGAGGTCAAGCGTACCATCGGTATTATCGATTGTCGCAGCGATATCCAATGAACCGGCAACCGCATCGAGTGTGACTGCAGTATCCGCATCAAGGGCGTTACCGTTGTTATCCACCGCAGTGGCAGCAATGGTTAATGGGCCATCCGTTAACGCGCTGACATCCACATCGGCTAACTGATAGCTGCCATCGGCCAGCACGGTGGCTTGAGTAATAACCGTTTGACCATTTTGATCGGTAATGGTGATGTTAATCACGGTGCCTTCAGCGACATCGGTAGTGGTACCCGATAAATCGAGTGTGCCATCCGTATTGTCAACCGTCGCGGCGATATCCAGGTTGCCTTCGATGGCATCCAATGTGGCATTGGTATCGGCAGTGAGTGGGTTACCGTTGTTATCGACTGCCGTTGCAGCAATGGTTAATGGGCCATCGGCTAACGCGATGATGTCGACACCTTCTAACTGGTAACTACCATCGGGCAGCACGGTGGCTTGGGTAATAACCGTTTGACCATTTTGATCGGTGATGGTGATGTTAATCACCGTACCTTCGGCAACATCCGTGGTGGTGCCGCTGAGGTCAAGCGTACCATCGGTGTTATCGATTGTCGCAGCGATATCCAGGCTGCCTTCGATGGCATCCAATGTGGCATTGGTATCGGCAGTGAGTGGGTTGCCGTTGTTATCGACAGCCGTGGCAGCAATGGTTAATGGGCCATCGGCTAACGCGCTGACATCCACATCGGCTAACTGATAGCTGCCATCGGCCAGCACGGTGGCTTGGGTAATAACCGTTTGACCATTTTGATCGGTGATGGTGATGTTAATCACCGTACCTTCGGCAACATCCGTGGTGGTGCCGGATAAATCGATGGTGCCATCCGTATTGTCAACCGAGGCCGCAATTTCCAGTGTACCGGCAACCGCATCGAGTGTGACTGCAGTATCCGCATCAAGGGCGTTACCGTTGTTATCTACTGCCGTGGCATCAATGGTCAATGGGCCATCGGCTAAGGCGCTGACATCGACATCGGCTAATTGGTAACTACCATCGGCCAGCACGGTGGCTTGGGCGATGACCGTTTTACCATTTTGATCGGTAATGGTGATGTTAATCACCGTACCTTCGGCGACATCCGTGGTGGTGCCGCTGAGGTCAAGCGTACCATCGGTGTTATCGACGGTCGCAGCGATATCCAATGAGCCGGCAATGGCATCCAATGTAGCATTGGTATCTGCCGCTAATGGGTTACCGTTGTTATCCACTGCCGTGGCAGCAATGGTCAATGGGCCATCCGCTAACGCGCTGACGTCGACACCTTCTAACTGGTAACTGCCATCGGCCAGCACGGTGGCTTGGGTAATCACCGTTTTACCATTTTGATCGGTGATGGTGATGTTAATCAGCGTACCTTCGGCAACATCCGTAGTGGTGCCGCTGAGGTCAAGCGTACCATCGGTGTTATCGACGGTCGCGGCAATATCCAGGCTGCCTTCGATGGCATCCAATGTGGCATTGGTATCGGCAGTGAGAGGGTTGCCGTTGTTATCCACCGCAGTGGCAGCAATGGTCAATGGGCCATCGGCTAACGCGCTGACATCCACATCGGCTAACTGATAGCTGCCATCGGCCAGCACGGTGGCTTGGGTAATAACCGTTTGACCATTTTGATCGGTGATGGTGATGTTAATCACCGTACCTTCGGCAACATCCGTGGTGGTGCCACTGAGGTCAAGCGTACCATCGGTGTTATCGACGGTCGCAGCGATATCCAATGAGCCGGCAATGGCATCCAATGTAGCATTGGTATCTGCCGCTAATGGGTTACCGTTGTTATCGACTGCCGTTGCAGCAATGGTCAATGGACCATCCGCTAACGCGCTGACATCGACATCGGCTAACTGGTAACTGCCATCGGCCAGCACGGTGGCTTGGGTAATAACCGTTTGACCGTTTTGATCGGTGATGGTGATGTTAATCAGCGTACCTTCGGCAACATCCGTGGTGGTGCCGCTGAGGTCAAGCGTACCGTCGGTATTATCCACGGTGGCGGAAATGTTGAGTGTACCTGGTGTGGTTTCAACTGTGTGAGAGGATGTTCCTGTAGACTCCACGGTATTGCCTGCGGCATCACTGGATACCACCACCACATCAAACTCGGTATCAGCAGCTAAATCACTGCCGGCGACATCGACTGACCAGCTGCCATCGGCTAGCACGGTGGTGGTGTAAGTGGTGCCATTAATCACTAAAGTGACCACATCACCAGGGGCAATATCGCCGCCTAAGGCGGTGCCGGTAACCGCAATGGTGCCGGCCGCTTCGGCGGCGTTAACGATGTCATCGGCGGTGATGTTATTAACGGTAACAATACCGGCATCGGCGGTTAGATCAACCGTATGGGTAGAGGTGGCACTGGATTCGACGGTATTGCCCGCCGCATCCGATGAACTGACCACGGCATCAAACTCGGTATCGGCGGCTAAATCACTGCCGGCAACATCGACTGACCAGCTGCCATCGGCTAGCACGGTAGTAGTGTAAGTGGTGCCATTAATCACTAATGTAACGACATCGCCTGGGGCAATATCGCCGCCGAGCGCGGTGCCGCTAACGGCAATGGTGCCGGCCGCTTCAGCGGCGTTAACGATGTCATCGGCGGTGATGTTATTTACCGTAACGGTGCCGGCTTCGGCACTCAGATCGACGGTGTGGCTTGAAGTTCCAGTCGATTCGATGGTGTTACCTGCCGCATCCGATGAACTGACCACAGCATCAAACTCGGTATCTGCGGCTAAATCACTGCCGGCGACATCGACTGACCAGCTGCCATCGGCAAGAACCGTGGTGGTGTAAGTGGTGCCATTAATCACTAAAGTGACCACATCGCCCGGGGCAATATCGCCGCCGAGCGCGGTGCCGGTAACGGCAATGGTGCCGGCCGCTTCAGCGGCGTTAACGATGTCATCGGCGGTGATGTTATTCACCGTAACGGTGCCGGCTTCGGCACTCAGATCGACGGTGTGGGTGGAGGTGGCACTGGATTCGACGGTATTGCCCGCCGCATCCGATGAGCTGACGACAGCATCAAATTCGGTATCGGCGGCTAAATCACTGCCGGCAACATCGACTGACCAGCTGCCATCGGCTAGAACCGTGGTGGTGTAGGTGGTGCCATTAATCACTAAAGTGACGACATCGCCCGGGGCAATATCGCCGCCGAGCGCGGTGCCGGTAACCGCAATGGTGCCGGCCGCTTCGGCGGCGTTAACGATGTCATCCGCGGTAATGTTATTAACGGTAACGATACCGGCATCGGCGGTTAGATCAACCGTATGGGTAGAGGTTGCACTGTTTTGTACCGTGTTACCAAGCGCGTTAGTTGATGTCACAACAGCGTCAAAAGTGGTGTCTGCAGCCAAGTCGCTACCGGCGACATCGACTGACCAACTACCATCTGCTAGAACTACAGTCGTGTAGGTAACGCCATTAATTATCAGGGTAACAGTATTACCAGCCACAATATCACCACCGCTGGCGGTGCCGGTAACCGTAATAAAACCTGCAGCCTCTGCCGCATTGACAATATCATCGGCGGTAATGTTATTAATGGTAATTTCAACAGGTTCAATAGTAGCCGCGGCTGAATCGGAGAATAATGGCACAACAGGATCATCTTCAGAGAATGCACCCAACTCAAATAGCGTTAGGTTGTTTGACTCAGCAATGCGGGTGAGTCTGACAAAGTCATTACCACTATTTTCAGTTGCACCGCCTTCAGCGCCGGCTGCGGTCGCATCTAATTGTTCAAGTAAATCACCTTCTTCATCAAGCACGGCTAAAATGTCGTCGGCAGTGTTTAAGGCAACAGCGGAGTCTTCAGGCGCAATATCTGTTTGCAGCCAACTCTCAGAAATAACGAATTGTTGGTTTGCTGAAACGCTAACGGTTTCGTCTAAATATGCCAAGATAACCGAACCTTGCTCTGAGGTGATCACCGTGTCGCCGGGCAGTAGCGTATCACCCTGCTTCAGAACTCTTATTTCACCGTTAGTCGATTGTACTTGAACAATACCTTCAACAGCTTGAGCAACGATTTTTGACATAATTAGTGTATCCATTTAATAACTATCACAACTTATATGATAAGGTGGGTTTGTAGATAACACCATTGGACCTGAGTACAGTTAATCACGTTCAAACTTGTTTTCTATCAACTAAAGCCATGTATATCTTTGTTAAAATAGAATTAATAATTGTGTCAATTATAGAAACATAAGGTGTATTCCAATTGAGAGCAGTGTCTGTTATAAAAAAATGTCTGTATCCTTTTTTTGCAACCTTAATTATTTTTGCCGTCCCCAGTTATGCCGCTTCTACGGTGCAACAAGCTGCGAAAGAAGCGATAGAAAAAAATCCAGAAGTTCTGGCTAAATGGTATGAATTTTTAGCGGCCGGTGATGATGTTAACTCTGCTCGTGCTGGCTATAAACCCTCGATAGATGGCACCTTAGGTTTGCAATACCAAAAACAAAATTATGGTTTGGTTAGAGAGTATGACGGTGCTTATGCGCGTTTAACGCTTACGCAAATGCTTTATGATGGCAGCCGCACGCGTTCAGAAGTGAATCGCTTCTCCAACTTTCAACTGGTTGCCTATTTTAATTTGTTAGAAACCGCTGAAAATATCGCATTAGAAGCGTTTCGGGCTTATCAAGATGTGTTAGCCCAACGCCAGTTGGTTGCATTGGCGCAAGAAAATTTAGACAAACATTTCGAAGTGTATCGGCAAATCGAAAGCAGCGCTAAAGCGGGGGTCGCTAAATTCGTCGATTTAGAGCAAATTAGCGGTCGTGTGTCGTTAGCACAAAGCAACGTGATTACCGAAACCTCCAATCTGCATGATGTCACAACACGATATTTAAGGATCGTTGGCGCCTTACCTTCCTCTGATATGCGACCTGTTACTTTGTCTGATCAGCTACCGAGTACGGTTAATCAAGCTTTACGCCAAGCCTATCAAGCTAGCCCGGCCTATCATGCCGCTTTACGCAACATTAAAGCCGCTGAAGCGGGTGTGCAAACCCAGAAAGCAAATTTTAAGCCCAACGTTAATTTAGTGGGTAGTTACGGTTATCAAAACTATTCAGACATTGGTGTCAGAACCGATCAAAATGAAGCCTCAGTCGGCATTGAATTAAAATACAATTTTTATAACGGTGGCCGTAATTCCGCTTCGCTTAGTCGAGCGTACTCGGAAGTTAATTTAGCCGAAGAGTTACGCGATAAGGCCTGCATTGATATCCGTCAAACCATTCAAATTGCTTACAATGACGGTGTTAAGTTGGCAGAGCAGTTACCATTATTAAATCAACATCGATTGTCTTCGGATAAAGTCAGAACAGCTTATAAACAGCAATTTGATATTGGCCAACGTTCATTGTTAGATGTGCTTGACTCTGAAAATGAATACTTTCAAGCCAGTCGAGCTTATTTAGCCGCGATTTATACCTTAAGTGTCGCTAAGGCCAGAACTTTAGCGGGTATGGGAAACTTGACCAATACGCTGGGGTTAAACTCGAGTACTTGGCCTTCTTTAACTGAGCTAGGCGCAGAAAGACTGACTGTTGATCCTGCGACTGCTTGCCCTGCAGTTGATGTATATGGCAGTTTGCAAGTTGACCAAGATACCGATAATGACTCGGTGAAAGACAGTGCTGATTTTTGCCCTAACACGCCAATAACCGATAAAGTTGATGCTAAAGGCTGTTCCGTTTTTACCCAAAAAGAGGCTAAATTTACCTTGGAAATTACCTTTGGCCATAACCAAAGCGTGATTGAAGAGCCATATTTACCTCAAGTGGCCAGTTTTGCTGCATTTTTACAGCGTTACCCGAATACGAAAGCTGAAATACAAGGCCACACCTCATCAGATGGTGCGGCATGGTACAACGATATTTTATCGCAACAACGTGCAGATGCAGTAAAGCAAATATTGGTGTCGCAGCATGGCATTGCGGAAGAACGCATTATGACCAAAGGTTATGGTGCGAGTCGCTTATTAGCTGAAGCAGATACGGAAGCGGCACATAACGTCAATCGCCGGATAGAAGCGGTCGTTACTGCAAAATATGACAGTGCTGTGCCACGCGCTGCAGAATAAACACTGACATAGGAATTGACGTATTGATCCCAGATAACAAGCATACGGGCGGCCCGTTATTCGAAGCCTTACTGTATATCTGTGAATTTCATCATTATGCGGTGAGCCCTGCCAGCTTACTCAGTGGCTTGCCGTTAACAAACAACATGCTTAGTCCGGCGGTATTTCATCGCGCGGCCGATCGCGCCAAACTGGCTTCAAAAATTCTACAGCGGCCGTTGAAACAATTAAACACGGCGTTATTCCCGGCTATTTTGACACTGCACGACAATAAAGCCTGCATCATTCACAGTATTGACCACGCTCAGCAGCAGGTCAGTATTAGTTATCCTGAATTGCCGGCAAGTGTCATTACATTGCCGTTAACCGAGCTTGATGCCCTGTACGCAGGTTCGGTGTTTTATGTGCGGCCGAAAACCGATGCGGCAGATAAAATTAATCACTTTAAATTACCGGCGCACCTGCATTGGTTTTGGGGTGTCATTAAGCAAAACCGCTCGTTATATCGCGATGTGTTGCTAGCCGCGATCATGATCAACTTGTTTGCATTGGCGATGCCGATGTTTGTGATGAACGTCTATGATCGGGTTGTTCCCAATTTGGCTACGCACACCCTATGGATTTTGGCGTCTGGCATCAGTTTAGTACTGGTGGCAGATTTAGTGTTAAAACTGCTGAGACACCACTTTGTTGATTTAGCGGCAAGTAAAACGGATGTGATGCTTTCGTCTGCCATTATGGACAAAGTGTTGTCGATGAAGTTGAAGTATCGACCGCAATCTACCGGTAGTTTTGCTTCAATTGTGCAATCTTTTGAGTTTGTGCGAAGTTTTATCGGCTCTTTAACCATTGTTGCGTTGGCCGATTTTCCTTTTGTATTGTTGTATTGTGTCGTGATTGGCATGATCAGCTTGCCTTTATTAGCACCGATCTTAGTCGGGGCTTTAATTTCGCTGATCTATGCTTATTTTGCCCAGCGCAAACTGAAGTTCTTATCGGATGAATCGGCTAAATCGGTGGCTGAACGTAATGCGACCTTGATTGAAGCCTTAGGCTCGTTAGAAACGACTAAATCCAATAATGTTAATGCAGATATTCAGCACAGCTGGGAGCAGTTGTCGTTAAGCTGTGCTCATCACAGTGCCAAAATGCGCTCGGTATCAGCCTCTGTCAGTAATGTGGCCGCTTTTCTGCAGCAGCTTACCGGTGTGGCGGTGATCATTATTGGTGTCTACCTGTTAATCGACGGCAACCTAACGCAAGGTAGCTTAATTGCGGTCTATCTATTGTCATCGCGAGCCTTAGCACCGGTAAGCCAAGCTACCGGATTATTAGCGCAATTTCATTATGCGTCATCCGCTTATGAACAGCTGGATGTACTCATGGCGTATCCTTCAGAGCAAAACGCCACGCGACAAACCATTGATAAGCCGCTACTACAGGGCAAAATAGAATTTAAAAATGTCAGTTTTAGCTATCAAGATAGCGATGTCCCTTCGTTACAAAATGTCAGTTTTGTTATCGAGCCCGGTGAGCATGTTGCCATCTTAGGGCGAAATGGTTCTGGTAAGTCGACCTTAGAAAAACTGATCTTAGGCTTACATGATGCTGAGCAAGGGCAAGTATTGATTGATGGTATCGATATTCGTCAGTTAGACATTAATCAGGTGCGAAACAATATCGGATATGTGCCACAAGATATCAGCCTGTTTCGTGGCACTTTGCGTTACAACATCGAATTAGCCGCGCCGCCGAAAAGCGCTGAGCATTTTCTCAATATCTGTAACATCTCTGGGTTAAATCAATTATTAAGTCAGCATCCGGCCGGATTTGAAATGCAAGTCGGTGAAAAGGGGCAAAACTTATCTGGCGGTCAAAAGCAAATCGTATCGATTGCCCGAGCGCTTTATAACGATCCGCCGATCTTACTGTTAGATGAGCCAACAGCAGCCCTAGATTACAGCAGTGAAGAAGCCTTTCGAAAGCAATTAGGGGAGTTTGCTGAGGGTAAAACCTTGTTATTAATTACACATCGCAGCCCATTGTTGTCTTTAGCCAATCGGATTATCGTGATGGATAACGGCAAAATTATTGCCGATGGTCCGAAAGACACCGTTATGGAAGCACTGCGTCAAGGCCGTATCATGGGTAATAACGCATGAGTAATCAACCGCATAAATATTCAAAAGATTGGGTCTCTGAAGCGGAGTGGGCGCGTATTGCGCAATCGCCATTATCGGCGCGTGCTTTGCTTTATGGTGTGCTATTCAGCGTAGTGGCATTGATTGTTTGGGCTGCTTTTGCGCCATTAGATGAAATTGCCCGAGGCGATGGCAAGGTGGTCACTTCGCAACAATTACAAACTATTCAATCGCTGGATGGTGGTTTAGTGACCAATATCTTGGTGCGTGAAGGCGAAGTGGTTGATGTAGGACAGGTGTTGCTCAAGGTCGACTCTACCCGTTCAAACGCGAACTTAGCTGAAAACAAAGCACAGTTTTATGCCTTGACAGCAGAGGTCGCCAGGCTGCAAGCGCTTACTAACGAGAGTGCCCCGCAGTTTCCGGAAGAGTTAAAAACGGCAGCGCCCGATCGACTGCAACATGAAATTCAACTGTATCGTAATAGTTTAGCCGAGTTAAACGAGCAATTAGCGGTGCAAGCAGAGCAGCAGCAACAACGCTTACAAGAGTTAGTTGAAGCCAGAGCTGCACTTTTCCAATATAGCCAAACCTTAGAGTTGACCAATCAAGAGTTAAGTGTAACCAAGCCATTACTGGCGAGTGGCGCAGTATCGGATATTGATATTTTACGCTTAGAGCGTGAAGTCGCGAGAGCTAGCGGCGAAGTAAAACGGGCTGAAGCCAATACCGCGCGAGCCGAGTCTGCCTTGCAAGAGGCACGCAATAAACTCAAAGAAATTAAGTTAACCGTGCTGAATCGTTGGCGTAATCAGTTATCAGAATCGCGTGGCAAACTGGCTGCTCTTGCTGAACTACAAACTGGTTTAGTGGATATGGTGCAGCAGGCTGAAGTGAGATCACCCATGCGTGGCACCATACAACGGCTGCATATTAATACGGTGGGTGGGGTATTAACCCCAGGCAGAGATATTTTAGACATTGTACCGCTGGACGATCAGTTATTAATTGAAGCCAGAATTTCGCCAAAAGATATCGCTTTTATTCAAATTGGTCAGCAGGCGACTATCCGCATCAGTGCTTATGATTTTGCTATCTTTGGTGGTTTGCAAGCCAGTGTCAGTCATATCAGTGCCGATACGGTCACGGATGAAAAAGATAACACTTATTATGTCGTTAGATTAAGTACCGCCAGCCAAAAGCTGGATGATAAGTTAACCATCTTGCCCGGTATGACGGTGCAAGTCGATATTGTCACCGGTAAACGCACGGTCTTATCGTATTTGCTGAAGCCACTGCTTCGAGCAAAAAGTAACGCGATGACAGAGAGATAATCAATTAATGGCCAATGTAGCAATTTTTACTGCTCCAGGTTTTACTGCCTCAAGCTGGACCACTGCCTTTGGTAAGCCGCAGCTGCATGTTTATCCTGATGCCGACATTCAAGCGTTAAATACCTGTGATGTGGTATTAATCCACAGTGCGCGTAGCGATTGGACGGTGCTGGTCAAACAGTTGCAGCAGAGTAAGTTAGTGTTAGTGATCAGCCAGCAACTCGCTTTAGTTGAACTGCAAGTGGCGTTGAGCTCGGGCGCGAAAGGTTACCTAGATGCCGGCAGTAATAGCGTTAACTTTGTCCAAGCCGTGGCGGCTATTCGTAATGGCGCTTTGTGGATACCCGCAGCATTGCTTAATCAACTCAATCGGTTTTTGTCAAAAGCGATCCCCAGCAAAACAACGTGGCAAACCTTTGAAGGGCAATTGTCGAAAAGAGAATTCGAAGTGGCGAGCTTGGTGCGGCAAGGCTTAAGTAATAAACAGGTGGCAGAGCGTTTATTCATTACCGAACGCACGGTGAAGCAACACCTTACGGCAACCTTTGCTAAGCTAGGGATCAAAGATAGGTTGCAACTCATCATGCTGCTTTAAAGGAAGTGTTTTATGTATGTTAAGCGAGCCAGCAATAAAGAGATCGTCGCGTTAAGCACGGAGCCATCCGCAGACTATCCAGAATTTATCTCTAACAACGATCCTGATCTTCTGCAGTTTATGCAGAAAAATATGCCAACTTATGCGCTAGCCAGTACAGAGTTGAGCCACAGTCAACAACTGGAAGATTCCGACGCAGATTTAGCGCGCGTCCTGGAAGATTTGGTGGAGTTATTAACGGCTAATGGCGTTATTACCTTTACCAAACTGCCGATGGCAGCGCAGGTGAAATTACTGAATCGTAAAACGCTACGCCACAACATGCAAACGCTTAGCCTCCTCAATGAAGAAGAGGACGACAGCATTATGCCCTAAGCGGCGTTAAACAATAGCCGGGCCGGTTAAGCCATCAAAACCCAGCTCAAGCAAGCCTTCGATGTCTGCGCTGGCGCTTACGCCCTCGGCAATCACGGTTAAGCTTAAAGTATGTGCCAGTTTGATTAAACCCGACAACAAATGGGCACTGTCTTTGTTTTGATAACGTCGTACCAAGGCGGCGTCGATTTTTAAGTAGTCTATGCCCAGTTTTTCTAAGTCTTGGATGGCATTAATAGCAAAGCCACATTTTTGCAAGCCAACATGCACTGACAATGACGTTAAAGCGGCAGCGAAACGGCTAAACAGCAATGGCTGTTTCACCACTAAGCGCTCATCAAACTCCAAGGCTAATCGCACACGAATCGATGGCTCCACCGCCTGCAGCAGCGTTAATAATTCATAATGTGTTGCTACATCTATCAAGGTAAGATCAGAGATATTCAGCGCCAAGTTCAGCGCTTTGTTCTCTTGCAGCAGCAACAAAGCGTGCTTTAACATGGCGATATCCAACTGGCTGGTGTAGTGATAACGCCGCGCCCAACCTAGCACCTGAGCAGCCGATAACCAGTGGCCGTCGATTTTCATTTTTAACATGGCTTCTTGATGCATAACACGACCATCTCGACGTTGCACCGGGTAAATAGTCGAGCTAATACTGCCAGATGTTACCGCCTGCTGCAGCGCTTTTAGCCAGTCGGTTGCATCCGCTAAATCGGCGTATGGCTTGGCATCAAGCAGCGTTTTACTTTGTAATGGTGGCGAGGCTTCAACTTCAACTAATAAAGCATCAAGCTGCGCTAACGTTTGCTGCCGGCTAGTAACGGTATCTAATGACATACCGACCAACAATACCGGTGCATTGACCGCACTGGGGGAAACCTTACAGTTCTGATTAAGTTGTTTGAGCAGTTGTTCTGTCAGTTCAGCGGTTGAAGCTAACTGATCGACAACTAAAAAGAAATCGCTACCATTTAAACGGCTAACCAAGCGCATCCCCGAATATTGCTGAACCTCTGCAACTAACTGTTTTAACCAAAGATCTGTTTTGGCATGGCCGAGTTGCAGGTTTAACTCGTGCAGTTCGCTCACCCGTAATAACAGCACGCAACTTAATTCACTGTGTTCAATGTTGCCAAAATAACTGTCGAGCCAGTTGGCGCAATAATCGCGGTTAAACGCGCCGGTAACATCGTCCAATTCATGTTGCTTTTGCAGTCTATCCAGTTGTTTTTGTTCTTGTTCCAGCATGCTGCGCACCCGGCTGGTTAGCCGATTCATGGCAGCAACCAAGCGTTTTAACTCAAAGGTTGAGGGCTCTTCACTGGTAATAAATTGGCGATTACCTAGCGCTTCTGCATGGTTTACTACTTGGTTTAAGGGGCGACTAACACGTCTAAGTAAAAAGCTGCCCACCACACCACAAAAAATAGCAATCAGCAAAAAGCCTAGCGCTAAATCTTGGGTAATCTGCCATAACGCGATTAAGCTGTAATCGGTTTGGCTTTCCAGTTCAATACTGCCATAGCGTTGCCAGCCATCTTGGATCTGAGCAATACCGGGTTTAACATTAAACGCTAATAAACTAGCAAACCAATCGGGTACCGCAACCGGTTGAGGGCTAAGCGTAAACTCTGTAAGGGTATTTCCTGCCACATCTTTTAAGGCAATCCGCCGGTAATAACCGGTATCAAATTGCGCCGAGAGCATCAACTCGATAGTGGTCAGATCTTTTTCCATTTGTGACAGGCTTAAAGCCATTCCGGTGGCATTATCGATATTTTTAACTTGCAGTTGTTCTGCGAGATAAATTTTTGATTGGTAGGCACTGATAAAAAAGCTACTGCCAAAGGCTAAGAGCACAATAACAATAATTCCAATCCACAACTGCTTAATCAGAGACATAGCCTAAACTCCTTAACCCACATATTGCCCAGCATCATAAAAAAATGCCCTGCAGTGATAATCGTGCTACCAGATCACGCCAGCGCGATAACCGCGCCGACGCACTGTGTTTTGATTTTTGATTGCCGCTACCCGCCCAAAGCCCAGTAGAATTAAAACTAAATACTGGCGTTAGATCTGGCCTGGCTGATGCGGGTAAAATATTTTGAATTAAACTATCGATAATCAGAGGTTCAGCTTCGGCATCTGGATAATAAGCCAGTACCATATGCGCTAAACTGAGGCCGCTGTGTTCAGCCCCAACGCGCGCTCGAACATAGACTAAGCGAAGCTGTGTATCAGGGATCCCTAAAGCGCGTAAGCTGATGTAACTGGTGATCGCCCAATCTTCACAGTCGCCGCGCCTTGATGCCAATATTTCGGCAGGGCTGGCCCAGTAATCTTCGACTTGATAGAGCGAGGCATCTAACTCGTAACTGAGTGTGTTATGTAAGAATGTATTCACGGTTTCTAATTGCTGAACAACCGGTAAGTTTGCAGCATCTTGCAACATTTGTTGCCAAGCCGATGAGGTAGCCAGTGTTGTTGACGCTGGAGCAGATTGTTCGAGATAACGATCAAACTGAGAGAAATCAATAAGAAAGGGGGTTTCAAGCGCATGGTTATGCAACGCTGCCGCGATAAACAGCATGCCTCCAAAAGATATTGCGAATTTTTTTATCGCCTTTGCTGGCATTTAGCACACGCTCAGTACTCGTAACCCAGCCCCAAGATAGTGTAAAACTACTTGTATCTCAACGGATTTTTGCAGCGCGCTCTGCTCTTTTGTTATACCTGTTACCGTCTGAGGCCGCTGTGACAAGTGTGACAGCCTTAAATCACGCCCATCGGGTTTGACACGTTAAGCTAGGCTTATCACACGCAGTGAACTTAGCGTTTGCGTGTTGCTGCGGGATGAATACGCTCGTCATACAGTTTGTCGAGCGCTTGGCTAATGCTGAGCGTGTCATCTTCGGTTAAATAGCGCTCAACTTGTTTATGTACAAAAATGACCGATTGTTTATGTTGTTTAGCAAATTGCTGGCACAGTGTAGTGAGTTGTTTTTGAAATTCCTTGGCTGCGGTTTCTCGATGTACCGCGTGGATGGCTTTTTCAAAACTGTTGCCGTGCTCTGCGTAGTATTCTTTTAAGGTGATCTTGGGGATGCGATAAGCTTTACTGGCATAGTCTAGGGCTTCTCTAAAGCTGCTATAGCTTTCACCAAATACGTCAAAGCTGGGGCTAAGGTGATAATGTACTTGATGATTAATACCGGCAGCTTCGTAATTAAAACCCGGAAAATTAAGTCTTTCGGTGGTTTCTAAACCTAGTTTTAAGCCCGCAGCAATGCTATGGCTTAAGCTAAAATCCAGCGTAGCGAGTTCTTCTTCTGTCCACATTTCGAAAATATTTAAGGCTTTTTCATATTTTTTCGCCAGTTTTTTCTTGGCGTAAACACGGCGCTCTTCTAATGCCCCCGCTTTGCAGCTTTTTAAATGCTCAAAGCATTCACGACAACTGGGGATCTTCACAAAGTCAGCAGGTTCTTGTGTGCTAAGAAAGAAATCACGGTATTTTAATGGCGGCGCAAAGTCATATTCACTGGCAATACAACCACAATAAAAGCAGGTATTAAAAGACGCTCTCTCAGTCGGCACAAGGAGGTGGTAGTCGGGATATTCGCTCATAAAGGCTCGCTTGGTTAAAAACTGCCGTTATAGTACGCTGTTTCAGACGATCTCAACAGCTAAGTGCCGCCGTGAGCCTATTAGGCAAACTGTAACGGGGCATCATTACACTGATGAGGTGGTTGTCATGCTTAACTAAGCGGGCGGCTTCGGCTAAGGCTTGGCTGAATTTAGGATATGTGTGCTTGAAAAAGCGCCTGTTTTATATCGATGCTGAGTTGATAATCAGCGATACTATCGAGTTGTTGTTTTATGGCCTTTGCCGAATTAGCGAAATCAGCCAGTGCCAGTAATGGCAGTAACCAACCAAAGGGTGTGGTTACGGTTTTGAGCACCCGATGTGCCATACGCATTAAGTGGCTAATAATATTTAAGCTTGCGGCATAAAGCTTAACGCGAAAACGATATTGCACGAGATGATGCTGGATTTGTGCAGGGGTAGCGCTAGGGCTGAGTAAACAATATTGGTCAAAATCATGGTCGTGGCTAAACAGCAAATTGGCGGGTTGGCTAAACTGATACACTGAGTTGCGCAAATAACTGGTGCCTGCGTGCACAATATCGATGGCTTTAACCACGCCAATATAAAATTTTCGGGCTTTTCTACTGATATAGCGCGCGAGATTAGCAATAAATTCTGTAGTGAACTGCTGCAGTTGTTTCACGGCTCGAAATAACCAGCGGATCACTCGCTTGAGGCCATCAAAAATACCGTTGGCCAGCCGAGCAAATTGGTTCTGAAATTCTTTTTTGTGCTGTTTGTGCGACAAAATGCTTTGCACGGTATTATTGAGCTGCTTACCTAGGTAAATGTCTTTGCTCGGTTCATGAGTTAAAACAGCAAAAGCAGCCATCAGTTTCGCATCTACAGTGTTGCTGTGTTGTTTTGCATGAAGCGCTTCTGACGAATTGTCTTGATAAAAACGACTAATGGCGAGTGTGGTTTTTGACAGCTGGCGCCTTGGTCTGGCACTTCTTTTCGCGCGCAGTCTTTCCCATTCAGTTTGGTCTTGGCCAGGGGTAATATCATAGCCGAGCAGCCATAGTTCGATACGGCTAATGGCCTCAATGTTGTGCTGAAACTCGTGAGTAACTTGAGCAAATAACGCAGCATCGGCAAGCTTAACCACGATAGCATCATGCTGGTACAGGGCATGCACTAGTGGCTCGGTAAGCGTTAACGATGCCGTACTGAGCAAGCCTAAACGCCGTGCAAATTGCGCAAACCGGGCGATGGCCAAAGCGAAAGCGGGGTTGTCTTGTGGCAATAGGATGGTTTTGGTGTGGATACGATGCTGTGCCCAATCACTAAAAAAGCCCATACTGTAAAGACGACAATAAATACCCCGTAACAACGCTAGGTTAGGCATGCCGACGGCAGGAATTAATTGCGCCAATGGCTTGGCCCACACCTGTTGCCAATCTGCGGGCTGTTGCTGATTTTCAAAGCTCACTAAACACTCCAACACCTGCCACGTTTCTGGCCCTGCCCAGCCGTCCACTTCGATGCCGGCTTCTTGTTGTAGCTGTTTAATTTTCTTAACCAAGATCGGATCTAAAGTGTGATTGCTGCGATTAACCTGCTTGTCGCCCTCGGCTAAATAACCTAACTCAATTAAACGTGCTCTAACGGCACGAATATAGGCCGCCGAGTCGGTTTGATTGGGGTTGCTTACCGCCATAACGGGGTTGGGGAGATGTCGCTCATTAACGGCAGCATCGAGCCCCATGCCAAATTGCGCTAAAAAATCTGCTGCAGAATCAGCCATATTAGAGATCTGCGATATCGCCAACGATGGATTTCACAAAATCGATGGTGGCTTTACGCGATTCGGCGCCGGCTTGCACTAAATCAGCATGGGCTAAACGCTGCGCCTCGGTAATATTTGTGTCATAAAAAGCGACAATATCACCATCAATACTGGTTTGGGTGCTGGCGAGTACTTTGACTTTAACCGCGGTATTGCCTTTTGCTTTGGCCATGACATCGGAGAATCGGACTAACTCCGGATCGCTGCCCTCTAGTGTGACGGAGCCTTCAAAGGTAATGACATCTAATTTGGATAAGTCTTGTACGGCGTTTGCGAGATTAGACATGGCTTTTTTAAACGTGGACATAAGTGTTCGCCTCTTTTAGCAGTTAGTAAAACAAGATACTGATAGCGTGAGTAAAGGTCGTTCCGTAGCGTTGTTGCAAGGTTGCTAAGGCTGTGGTTTTGGGTAATGCAACCTTGTTGATTACTGGGGTAAAGCCGGTTGGATTAAAGGGAGAGCGAAACTGCAGCACATCCGGCAGTTCAGTGTTAGCACTTAGCACCATGCAGCCAGAATATTCCTGCCACTGAAAACCACTTTGCTCAGTAAATTGCTGGTGTTTGGCTTGCGATGCCGCATAAATTTTTTGTAGTTGTGCCATGTTGTTACTCATTTAGGCCACCTGCACTAATTCATCGGCTTGATAGCTGCGCGCAGCTTGCATGACCAACCTTGCTTCATCATCACGCCGATGCAATAGACCATCGAGCCCACGGTTTTGCCATAAGCGTTTCATATTGATGATTTGTTGAGCGATGTCTTGATAGGCATGGCGTAGAACCAAAGGTTGTATGGCCGCCATCTCACGGCGAGAATCGCCACTGATGCTGGTGCCTCTGTTATAGACCAAAGACAATAACGCGCTTTGTGCATCGGGATGCAGCTTTTCGACACCAGGAAAGGTGCGTTGGGTTTTACTGGCATAAAGAGGCAGTGATGCATGGACAAATACATGTTTAGCGGCTGACAGTGGAATAACCAGTGTTTGAACTGAGCTTAGCAAGCGCTTTGCGCTGGCGGCTTTGCTGCCGCAAACACGGCGTAATTTAGCGATATCATATGTTGGGAGCAGGGCTGACCAATCGCGTTCAAATTGCGCTGTGTTGGCATATCCCAAATCATAGCCAATACCGATGGTGATACCTGAGTCACCGCCGGGCCAACTGGGGTGAATGAGTTTGGCCTGATAGTACTGCTCAGAGCTAATTTCGTGCTGAATAATTAAGTCGATACCCTTTTTAGAGAGGGTGAGACCCTGTGTCATGGCCGGGGATGTGGCGGTAGTGCTTGTTGCTTGCCCAAGGCGAACATCAATCGGTAGCAAGCGTTTTTCTAAGGCGCTAAGGGTTTGTCCACCCAAAACCCCATCAGGCTCCACGCCTAAAAACTGTTGGATCCTTTTCAGCCGTTCCGAGGTGGTGCGATGCATGGCGTCCATCCTGCTGTGTTGTGAAAAGCGAGCGTATTAAGTATAGACCGCATTAGCATGGCAGCAAGTGACCAACCGGTATTCGGTAAAATGCACTCAAGAAGTTGCGGCTTAAGCCGCTGCTGCAATTAGAGTCAGCGGCTCATAGAAGGGGTAATTATATGCGGGCTGGCGCTAGGTTATGACGCCAGTTCAGCGTGTGTTGGCTAAAACCAGCGCTTTGCGTTGTGATTTTGCTTGATACATGGCAGCATCTCCAGCGGCCAAGAGAGCCTCTAGCGTTTCGGGCACGGTGCTAAACATGGCGTAACCAATACTCGCCGATACCGAAAAGTGTTGCTGATGCAGGCTAATAGTAAATTGCTGAAAATGTTTTTGTAATTCATCGAGTTTGGCAACGATTTCTTGCTGTGATCTAAAGCAGGCCAGGGCAACAAATTCATCACCCCCGATGCGTGCTACGGCGTCTTCCATGCGCATTTTGCTTTGTAAATAACGGGCAATCTCTTTTAAGGCTGCGTCACCAGCGTGATGGCCATAGGTGTCATTGAGTTGTTTGAAGCGATCAACATCAATATAAAAAATGCCCAGCAAGCCGCCATTTTGGCGTTGATAATCCATTAAATGTTGGGCTTTTAAGCTAAAACCCCGGCGATTTAATATGTTACACAACATATCAATATTCGCTTCGTTTTCAGCACGTTCTTTAGCCATAGCAATGCGGCCGATACGCCGTGACACGGCTATGGCTAACATCAGGCTTTCCACCGCAAAGGCAATAATGAAACCATAGCGCTGCACAAAGATATTGCTGTCTAATAATACAATCCGAAAGATCATGCTAATTAACACAATGCTAAGGGCGCAGAACACCAAACCTGCCTCACTCACTCGTCGTTGCCATTGCCACAGCGCGCTGGCAAAAATAGCGGCGACCAATGCCAAGGTTCCATAGCTCATCAACATAGCGGCGGCGGTGGCCAACGGATGGTTTTCAATGACCATTCTAAGCAAGCAACTAAACAGGACGATCAGAGACGTGGTTTTAAAAATGAGGCTCGTTCTTGGAAAGTCAGTGTTCACTTTCAAAATTTCGCACATAAACCAAGTGGCACTGACCACCGTTAAACCAATACTGAGTAAATAGGCGAGATGGATTTCTCTTAATAGATGGCTGGCAATATACAGAAATAACTGGCCTTCCTGCAGCAAGATAAAACTGGTGATACAAAAGATGTAGGCGCTGTAAAGTTTTAACGCCTTGTCGGGTACTTTACGGCTGATTATCAGCACATAGAGCATTAACGTAAAACTTAAACCGTAAAATAAGCCCATAATAAGATTATGTTTTTGGCTAGACAGCATAAAGTCTGTCAGCGGTTGCCATTGAAAGCGTGGGTTGTGCGCAAATTTGGAATCTATGCTAAGTAACGCCGAAAACTCGCCTTGATCAATTTGAAATGTCACTTCACCTGATGGGATCGGCGATTGCGTTATGCCGGCCTGCTGCCAGCTAAAGCGGTTTAAGCCATGTCGCTGAAAAGAAAACACACCCGGCTGATTGAGCTGACATCGCAGAGTAAATTGATTAAGGCCTGGGGTGAGTTTAATGCTGGATTTTTTAGCTGCGGTTAACACTTCTGCCCTAGGCGAGTCGTGAGAGACTACTGAGCATGATTCTGCGGCGACTGCCCTGCTCGAATGAGTCAATAATACTAGGAGCAATGCCCAAATAAGCAACGTAAAAACAGACACTTGTTTAGCTGACATCAGTTCTATCCTATGAACAAAAAAGCATAACACGCCAATTAATCACCAGATTAATCAAACATTTTATGAAGCGCGTGGTCAGAGCCGATAAAGGCCAAGCTAGTTTAACATTTTTTACTGTTTTTATAACGGTAATGGCTGCCTAACTTGGCCGCAGTAAAGATAGGGCGGTGATAACAGAGATTGAGCTATCCGTGTTTATTCGCGGTAAGGCTGAAAATGTTGTAAGTACTTTCTTGATACTACTGACAGCGCATGACGGTTAAGCTAGGCTAAAGCAATCAATTAATGTGCACGAGCAAATGGAGTTTACGATGCAAAGCGATTTGCACCACGGCTAGTGCAACAGTGAGGTTTTATGGCTCAGACAGAGCAGCCCAATTTTAATGCAACAACCGCAACTGAGGTGATACGTCGACACAATATTGCCATTCATGGCGAAGGTGAGCAAACGCTGGTGTTTGGGCATGGTTTTGGTTGTGATCAAGATATTTGGCAGCATGTTGCCCCGGCCTTTTACGCGCAGTATCGTGTGGTGTTATTTGATTATATTGGCTGTGGTAAATCAGATCTTGGGGCTTATAACAAGAAACGTTATAACCATTTGCAAGCTTATGCAGATGATTTACTGCAGTTGTGCCAAAGCTTACAGTTAAACAACATTATTTTTGTGGGGCATTCGGTTAGTGGTGCGATTGCGCTATTAGCCTCGATAAAGCAGCCTACATTATTTAAAAAAATCATTGCTATTGGTCCTTCGCCACGCTATTTAAATGACCCACCAGCTTACTTCGGTGGCTTTGAAGCCAGTGACATCGCCGGTATGCTAGCCATGATGGAGTTAAACTATTTCGAATGGTCTAACTATTTGGCGCCAAAGGTAATAGGGCAAACAGATGATGCTAAAAGCGTCGATGAGCTGAAACTCAGCTTTATGCGCTCCGATCCGGTAATTTCGTTACAGTTTGCCAATGTGACCTTTTACTGTGATATTCGGCCGCAATTGTCAGCCGTATCAGTGCCAGTGACGATTCTGTATTGTCTTGAAGATATTATTGTTCCCGTGCAGGTTATTGAGTATCTGCAGCAGCATATTCCGAATGCCAAAATTATGGAGTTAGCGGCATCTGGGCATTATCCACAATTGATTAACCCCGCTGCGGTTATTGCTGCCATTCGTAAGGAAATCAGTAGTGAGTGTTAGTCTCGAGCTGGCATCGTTGCCTTGCGGCATTATGCTGCTGGACCAAAAAAATACCATCCAACAAGTAAATGCCTTGTTTTGTGATTGGCTGGGTTATCCGCAGCAACAGTTGTTGCATAATACGGTAACCCGAGTCTTTACCCCGGCTACTAAGTTAATCTATCTCGGGCATATACTGCCCACGTTACAAACCAACGGGCAGATTGAAGAAAAACTGATCATATTAAAACAGGCCAATGGTCACGATTTACCCGTAATGGTTAACGCCCACCGCGTGCAACAGCAGGATCAGGATTATTATGTCTTTGTCGTGCTGCGCATGTTACGCCGGCAGCTTATTGAAGAACAATTACTCGCCGAACGACGCAAAGCCGAACAAGCGAATGCAGAAAAAGATGATCTTAATCAGCAGTTGCAGTTAGCGCAAAGTGAATTGTTGGCGAAGCATCAAGAGCTACTTGTACTGAATTCGGGTTTAGAAACGCTGTCGGTGACCGATGCGTTAACTGGGTTATTTAATCGACGGTATTATGAGGCGCAACTGGATCTATTGCTTGCCCAATACCAACGTAACCAGCAGCAATTTGCTTTAATTTTAGTGGATATCGATTTTTTTAAAACCATCAATGATATTCACGGCCATGCGATGGGCGATACCGTGTTGCAAGCCTTGTCGCAACAACTGCGCCAGCATATTCGCGAAATTGATATTTTGGTACGCATTGGTGGCGAAGAGTTTGCCATTTTATTGCCCGACACCGATCTGGCTGCTGCTCGCATTGTTGCAGAACGACATCGCAGCAGTATTGAACAAATCAGTGGTTTTGCCTTTACCATCACCGCCAGTTTTGGCATTGCCTTAGTGGCTGACGCGGATACCAAAAAGAGTATTTACCAACGCGCAGATAGTGCACTGTACCATGCTAAAACGCATGGTCGTAATCGCGTAAGTACAGAGCACGATCAGTAACAATATTATGCGCTGGCTATCGGCTTAGTTGTGAGCTGATGAACCGACCGGTAACCTCGATACACGCACTGCAGCAGAGGTGTTTGAGTTGTTCCACAAGGTGAATGAGCAACGCGGTTGTGCGGTATTGTTAGTAACGCATGATCCTCGCTTGTCGGCATCTTGCCAGCGATAGCGTTAATCAAGCAGAGCTAACTTAAAAGCCTTAAAACGCCCTGATAAATCAGGTTATTTAAGGCTTAAATCACGTAGGATATTCAGGTGCCCTTATCGTTTTTAGCTTAGGGAATTTTACAGGTTTTAATGCCAATCAAACTGTAAAGTGGGCAAAAGCTAAATAAACCGGTGGCTAGCGGCACCACACCAATCCAACCCCAAACACCAATATAACCGGTTGCCGCGAGCGCAATCAGCAATATCCCAGCGATAATTCTCAGTGTTTTATCCAGCGAGCCTACGTTTGCTTTCATTTGCTACTCCGTTCAATTCAAGTTAGGGGTTACTCAGCATAGCCTGTCTGGTGATTCATGTCTGCCAGCGTTGGATGCAGCCCACAACGGTCAGGTAGAAATGACGGGCACGACTTCATCGCTGCCTCACTTTAACCTCAATGAGTTAATTTTCGAATGAGTGCGCCGCTGCAAGCAACATAAGCTCATCTAAACATACATTAGAAGTGATTGTTATATGAGTGTAGACTAAATTAAACAAAAATATAGCCGTTGCATCGCTTTATCATCTTTCACATTCAAAACAACGATTATCATTCTATAGCCATGCCGTCATGGTGTTTAGTGGCCATGTACGCACTGTTCTATGCACTTTTTTTGTTCAGAATAATGCAGGCTAGCTTAAGAATGACTTAAGCTTAAATGGTTATTATTTCGCCTAATACAGTGTGCGGAATATCATTTATGCAAAAAACTGAACGGTTGATTCGCCTAAGCGGGCCTTATTTACAGTATCTGGTGTTACTCGCTGGGGTGCTGTTGTTGTTGTCGGCTAATCGTTTAGGGCTGGTTTTCTGGCAGTACGAACGCGTATTAGAGACGGGTGAGTTAAGCCGTATTTTGCTGCAAGGTGTTAGGGCTGATTTGATCTTTGCCGGTATATGGTTGGCGCTTCCCATGTTGTTGTTACCCTTGCTAGCACATGCCCGCACTATTCATATTTGGCGTAACGTCAGCCATTATTGGGTGTTGTTGGGTTTTGCTTTAGTGATTTTGTTAGAGGTGTCTACACCACAATTTATCTTGCAATATGATGTGCGTCCGAACCGGCTTTACATCGAATACTTAAAATACCCAAAAGAAGTTTTCAGCACCTTATGGCAGGGTTTTCGCTTGATGTTCGTGGGCGGCTTAATGGCTATGGCTTTATTGTTGTGGCTTATTAATCAATGGCTTAGGCGTGTATCCGCCAAGATGCGACCTTATCAACATACGCGAACCTTGTTGCTGAGCTGGCCGTTCGTGGTGTTTTTGGTTTTTGCCGCCATTCGTTCAACCACCGAACATCGGCCGGCTAACCCTGCGCTGTTCGCCATTACCGGTGATGCCATGGTTAATTCGTTAGTGATTAATTCGCCTTATTCGGTGATCTATGCCATTTATAGTTTAAAGCACGAAGCTCGCTCTAGTGAGATTTATGGCACCCTAACCGAGCAAGACATGTTGCAATTAGCTTTAGATTGGCCATGGCTACACGCATTGCAATTTACTGATGCTGAGTTACCGACGATGGCACTGCGCACACCGGTGCAAGCCAAAGCGCGGCCACTTAATTTGGTGATTATTTTAGAAGAGAGTTTGGGCGCAACGTTCGTTGAGCCGTTAGGCGGCGTAGCCGTTACCCCTGAGCTTGCTAAATTAAAAGAGCAAGGTTGGTGGTTTGAGCAAATGTATGCCACCGGTACCCGTTCGGTTCGAGGCATTGAGGCGGTTGTCGCCGGTTTTGCGCCGACACCAGCACAAAGTGTGGTGAAGCTTTCGGCAGCACAACAAAACTTTTATACCCTTGCCAGTACCTTGTCGCAGCAAGGTTACCATACGAATTTTGTTTATGGCGGTGAGTCGCATTTTGACAATATGCGCAGCTTCTTTACCGGTAATGGTTTCAATGAGGTATTAGACTTCCCCAAAATGATTCATCCACAATTTGTGGGAAGTTGGGGCGCAAGTGATGAAGATCTGTTTACGGCAGCAGCAGCCCGTTTAGCCGAGTTGGCACAGCAAGATAAGCCGTTCTTTAGTTTAATTTTTACCTCATCGAATCATGAACCCTTTGAGTTTCCGGATGATCGTATTGTGCTGCATCAACAACCGAAAGCAACGGTGAATAACGCCGTGAAATATGCCGATTATGCTTTGGGTAAATTTATTGCCGAGGCTAAAAAGCAGGCGTATTGGCAAAATACCGTGTTTTTAATTGTCGCTGATCATGACAATCGGGTTTACGGTAATAGCTTGGTTCCGGTTGATAAGTTTCATATTCCGGCACTGATTTTGGGCGCCGATATTCAACCACAAAAAATCAGTGCGTTGGCCAGTCAAATTGATTTAGCGCCCACGTTATTATCGTTACTGGGTATCAGCGCAGAAACACCTTTGCTGGGGCGCGATTTTAGTCGTGATGCTTCGACGCCAGGCCGGGCTTTATTACAATTTGATCAGTATTTTGCACTGTTGCAGCAACAACCAGATGGCAGCCCGAACATCACCATTTTAAAGCCCGATGGCCAAGCGGTGAGTGGGTATTACGATTTTGAACAAAAACGGCTGACACTAAGCGATAGCGCAGTGGCGGCAAAAACAAAAAACAAAGCGTTAGCCGAAGTGTTATTACCTTCGTGGTTGTATCGCGAGCAGCGCTACCGACTGAAGCAGGCTAATCACTAAACTGCTCGGCATTAGGCATAGACGGGCTATTACTTCACGCACCGCCGTATTGCAGCTATTTTAATCAAGTCGCAAGCTAAGCAAACTGAAGTGTTGTACTTAGTGGCAAAGACGCTTAAGTTACAGCAAACACCAGACAAATAATGCTGTTTTGACATCGAGATTACAAAGGTGTCGCGGCAATACCTTCAGGAATTCAGTTTATGCGTGCGTATTTTCGTTTAGGCCCTGCCACTTTAGTGACAGCGGCTTTTATTGGCCCAGGCACGGTGGTAACCGCTTCATTGGCTGGTGCGAACTATGGTTACGCCCTGTTATGGGCGTTATTATTTTCTGTCATCGCAACGATGATTTTACAAGAAATGGCCTCACGCTTAGGCATCGTTACCGGTAAAGGTTTGGGTGAAAACCTTCGACATTTAGTACAACAGCCGCTATTAAAAGTGTTGTTATATAGCCTGGTGGTCGCGGCGGTTGTTGTGGGGAATAGTGCTTATCAAGGCGGAAATTTAACCGGTGCTAGCCTGGGGGCCGATGCCATTTGGGGGCAACAGGCGCTGGTGCTGTCACTAAAGCAACACACGGGGTTAAACCCCTGGTCATTACTGTTAGGCGTCATTGCAATCGTGGTACTGTGGCGCGGGCAATATCAACGGATTGAGCGGTTTTTAATTGGTTTAGTACTGCTGATGAGCTTGGCGTTTATCAGCACCATGCTGCTAACCAAGCCCGATCTGGGGGCGATGTTGTCGGGCATGTTATTACCGACAATTCCTACTGGTGCCACGTTAACGGTGATTGCCTTGATCGGCACCACGGTAGTGCCTTATTCTTTGTTCTTACACTCGGCAAGCTCTGCCACAAAATGGCACAATCAGCCCAATAAAGCACAAGCTCTGGCAGAGTCTGCGGCTGACTTACGCACCGCCATACCCTTAGGTGGGTTGATCACTTTAGCCGTGTTATCTACGGCAGCAACCGCTTATTTTGGCAAAGGCCTAAAAATGGAAAATGCCGGTGATTTAGCGTTGTCGTTGCAACCGGTATTTGGTTCTGCAGCGACCTACTTAATGGCGTTAGGTTTACTAGCAGCCGGTTTATCATCAGCCATTACCGCACCGTTAGCCGCGGCTTATGCTTTGCGCGGCTTGTTACAGCTGAGCCCACAATGGTTTCGACTGAGTTGGTTACTGATTATTTTGGTGGGTATGCTGGTATCGAGTTTGGGCTTAAAACCCTTGAGCATCATTTGGTTTGCCCAAGTGGCTAATGGTATTTTGCTGCCAATCATTACTCTGTGCTTATTACTAGCCGTGAACTCCTCACTGCTGGGTACCTATCGCAACAGCTTGCGGCAGAATGTGTTGGGTGCGGCGGTATTTGCTGCAACCTTATTATTAAGCGGCCGCACCCTTTACCTGGCTTTTTTTAGTTAACCCTCATCCGACCACACTCAGGTACTGGTCCGACCGGTGTCTGAGTGTGGTCGGATGTGTCTCTGAGTGCGGTCTGACCAGTGTCTGAGTGTGGTCGGAGGTGCTTGTGGCGGTTTAGTGAGAGAATAGTGGAGTGGATAATAAAGGATTAAGTATGAATAAGCGTATTGTGATTATGGGTGAGTGCATGGTTGAGTTGTTTCAACTTGTTGAAACGGTTTACCATAAAGCGTTTGCCGGTGATGTGTTTAATACGGCCGTGTATTTAAAGCGTTGTTGCGAACTCCCAGTGCAGGTGCAGTTTTTTACCGCAGTAGGTACGGATTTAATCAGCGATAAATTGGTGCGTGCGGTCGAGCGAGAGCAAGTGGATACCCGTTTGATTTTCCGCACAAAAACCGCACGACCCGGATTATATATGATTAATACCGATGCCTTTGGCGAGCGCAGTTTCGTGTATTGGCGTGACACTTCGGCCGCCAAACAGATGATGCAATTAGCCTTGCAGCAGCAAGCCGAGCAACAAATTAGCGGCACCGATATGTTTTTCTTTTCAGGTATTTCTTTAGCCATTTTAGCCAAGCCCGATCGTGAGGCGCTGTATCAGATGATTACACGCTTAAAAGCCGCGGGTAGCCAAATTATTTTCGATCCGAATTACCGTGCCGCTTTATGGGAAAATGACAGCGAAGCGCAGCAAGCCTTAACTCGAGCCTATCAATTAACTGACATTGCTTTACCCGGCTTAGAGGACCATAAAAAGCTGTTTGGAGCGAGCAATACCGAGCAGGTTGTGGCACATTTAACTGAACTGGGCGTGGCAGAAATTATTGTTAAAAATGGTGAGAACCCGATCTGTGGTTATTATCAAGGACAGACGTTTAGCGTAGCTGCCCACCCGGTAAAAAAAGTGATCGACACCACTGCGGCCGGTGATGCTTTTAACGGCGGTTACTTAGCCGCAAGGCTTGGCGGTAGTCTACCGCAGCATGCCGTAAAGTTTGCCGCGCGGCTTGCGGGCTTTGTGGTGGAGCATACCGGCGCTATTGTCAGTAAAGATAATTTCAGTGGTTTTTGGGCGCGTCATCGGCCGTCGCAATTTCAAAAATAAGTGTGCGTTGCTTTGCGACCAGTCGCCCCGTTGTGCCGTTCGGCTATTAGGTCTGCATACATGAGTTATGTTAATATTACGGCCATGTAATGCAGCGAAATAGGCCTGATAAATTCTATGGCAAGACGTACTAAAGCCGAAGCAGAAACCACTCGCGCAGCGATCTTAGATGCGGCTGAACAGCTGTTTTTTCAGTTTGGTGTATCTCGAACCACTCTCGAGAAAATTGCCCAAGCCGCTAATGTTACCCGCGGTGCTATTTATTGGCACTTTGATAACAAAGCTGATGTGTTTAACGCCATGTTAGAGCGGGTGCGCCTACCGTTTCAGCATTTGTTGGCGGAAGTGGATAGTAATCCGCATGTCGATCCTTTCATACAGGTGCGAGACCTCATGGTTAATGCCCTACAAATGATTGCCAATAGCGAGCAGTTACATCGTGTGCTGACAATTGTATTTCATCGCTGTGAATATCTCGATGAATTAAACCCGGCCGTAAATAAACAAGATGAATTAGATGCGCAAACCATCGCGGTGATGCAGCGAGCTTTTGCACGTGCCGAGCAAGCGGGGATGTTACGAACGGGTGTATCACCTCGTCTGGCGGCATCGGCTTTTCATATGTATGTTGGTGGTATCATTAGTAGTTATTTATTAAAACCGCAGCAATGCGATTTAGATCAGCATGCCGCTGTATTGATTGATGCCATGCTGCAAGGCTTAAAGCAGCGCTAATCACCCGGTAACATTAAGCATAAAAAAAGCCGGCTATTTAGTGTGGGACTAAAAGCCGGCAAAGGTACGAATCGGTGGCAGTTTTACATGCCTACTAAGTTAGGTTTCGCTTTGCTCAGCGTTCGCGCGGGGTTGCTTGGCAAACAAACGCATAATCACCAAGTAAAATACCGGCACTAAAAACACGGCCAGTACCGTGGCGGAGATCATGCCGCCTAGTACACCAGTACCAATCGCATTTCGACTGGCAGAGCCTGCGCCGCTACTGATCACCAGTGGCAATACGCCAAGTGAAAAGGCCATTGATGTCATAATAATGGGGCGTAAACGCAACCGCACCGCTTCTAAAATGGCTTCGACCAGCTCTTTACCTTGTTGCTGTAACTCGCGCGCAAACTCAACAATCAAGATGGCGTTTTTCGATGCCAGCCCCATGGTGGTTAATAACCCTACCTGAAAATACACGTCGTTGCCTAAACCGCGCATATACGCTGCCGTTAACGCACCAACAATACCGAGCGGTACGACTAAGATCACCGCAAAAGGCACGCTCCAGCTTTCATACAAGGCCGCTAAACATAAGAACACCACTAAGATCGACAGCGCATATAAAGCGGGTGCTTGTGAGCCAGAGAGTTTTTCTTGATAAGAGGTCGCGGTCCATTCAAAACCAATACCGTCAGGTAGCTGGCCAATAAGCCGTTCCATGGTATTCATGGCATCACCCGAGCTTGAGCCCGGTGCCGGTTCGCCTTGGATCTCCAGTGCGGATACGCCGTTGTAACGCTCTAAACGTTGCGGGCCATATACCCATTCGCTGCTGGCGAACGAGGCGAAACTGACCATCTCACCGTTGTCGTTGCGCACAAACCAACGCTTGATATCTTCAGGTGTCATACGAAATTCAGGTTCGGCCTGCACAAACACTTTCTTCACGCGGCCACGATCTAAAAAGTCATTAACATAGGTCGAGCCCCAACCAATCGACAGGGTTTGGTTAATATTACTAAGAGAGACACCCAACGCTTGTGCTTTTAACTGGTCAACATTAATTTTTAACTGTGGGCCATCTTCCATGCCATTTGGCCGAACACCAATTAAGCCGGGTTCTTGCGCTGCCATACCCAGTAGCTGGTTTCTGGCGGCTAACAGTGCTTCATGACCCACACCGCCTCTATCCTGTAAGAATAAGGTAAAGCCGGTTGCGCGGCCTAACTCGGCAATAGGCGGTAAGTTAAAGGCAAAAATTTGCGCCTCTTTTACCGTCATAAAATAACCCATGGCACGGCCAATCACGGCTTGTACGCTGTCGGAGGCATCACGCAGGCTCCAATCTTTTAAACGCACAAAGGCTAAGCCCATATTCTGGCCGCGACCGGCAAAACTAAAGCCCGATACAGTAAACACTGACTGTACCGCTTGCTCTTGGCCATAATGGCCGGCAATTTTGTCCATGACGGCTTCGGTGCGCTCTTGGCTGGCGCCGGTGGGTAATTGAATTAACGTGAGGAATACACCCTGATCCTCTTCGGGTAAAAATGAAGTGGGTAAGCGCACGAACATCAGTGCCATCACCATCACGATGGCACCATAAACCAGCATTGAGCGTTTTGGCCGAGCAAGCATGCCCGCCACACCGCGCTGATAATTGCGATTGGTTTGCTCAAAACCCCGGTTAAACCAACCAAAAAAGCCTTTTTTTGCCTGATGATTACCGTGGATGGGTTTGAGCATAGTGGCACAAAGGGCTGGTGTGAAAATGATCGCAACCAGTACCGACAGCGCCATCGCGGTAACGATAGTAATGGAAAACTGCTGATAGATAGCGCCGGTTGCGCCACCAAAAAAGGCCATTGGCACAAAGACCGCCGATAATACTAAGCCGATACCCACTAAGGCGCCGGTGATCTGCCCCATAGATTTACGAGTGGCTTCAATAGGGCCTAACCCTTCTTCGCTCATTACCCGTTCAACGTTTTCGACGACTACGATGGCGTCATCGACTAATAAGCCGATGGCCAGCACCATACCAAACATGGTTAAGGTGTTGATTGAAAAACCAAAAGCAGCCATCACGCCAAAAGTACCTAGTAGCACCACGGGCACGGCTAAGGTAGGGATCAGTGTGGCGCGGAAATTCTGCAAAAACAGATACATGACCAAGAATACAAGGATAATCGCTTCAATCAGCGTTTGTACAACTGAGCTAATCGATATTTCGACAAAAGGCGTGGTGTCATAAGGCACCACAGTACTTAACCCCGCCGGGAAATAAGGGCGCAGTTCATCCAGTTTGGCTCGTACCGCGGCAGCCGTATCAAGGGCATTCGCACCGGTTGCTAATTCAATAGCTAAACCCGTGGCCATTTTGCCATTGTAACGGGCGATCACGGAGTAATCTTCACCGCCAAGCTCAACCCGCGCCACATCTGCCAATTTCACGGTTGAGCCATCGCTGTTGGTGCGCAGTAATATTTGGCCAAACTCTTCGGCTGAGGTTAAGCGTGTTTGCGCTAAAATAGCCGCATTAAATTGTTGACCGGGCAGGGCGGGCGAACCACCCAGTTGTCCCGCTGTTACCTGATTATTTTGTACTTGAATGGCCGCAGTAATGTCGGCGGGGGTCAGTTGAAATTGGTTTAACTTATCGGCATCTAACCAAACACGCATCGCATATTGGCTACCAAACACTTGCACATTACCTACCCCGCTGGTGCGGCTTAAAGGGTCGCGCACATTGGCCACGACAAAGTCAGCAATATCATCGCGTGTTAAGCTGCCATCTTCAGAGATAAAGCCAACGACCATTAAGAAAGCGCCATTCGATTTAGCCACACGCACACCGGCTTGCTGCACTTCTTGTGGCAGCAAGGGTAAGGCTTGTTGCAGCTTATTTTGCACCTGTACTTGTGCAATATCGGGATCAGTACCGGTTTCAAACGTTAGCGTTAAGCTGATATTGCCTGAAGAGTCTGAGTTGGCCGACAGGTACATCAGGTTATCGAGGCCATTCATGGTTTGCTCGATAACTTGTGTCACCGCATCTTCAGCGGTTTGAGCAGATGCACCGCGATAAGAGGTGCTGATACTGATCGCCGGTGGCGCGATCCGAGGATATTGCTCTACCGGCAGTTGTTTGATGGATAACAAGCCTGCCAACATGATAACGATGGCGATAACCCAAGCGAAGATCGGTCGATTGATAAAGAAATTTGCCATGTGCGA
The DNA here is from genome assembly GCF_020819615.1 of Rheinheimera sp. UJ51. Taxonomy (NCBI): domain Bacteria; kingdom Pseudomonadati; phylum Pseudomonadota; class Gammaproteobacteria; order Chromatiales; family Chromatiaceae; genus Rheinheimera; species Rheinheimera sp. UJ51. Next base: position 72,238 of record NZ_JAJHOG010000012.1, on the reverse strand, counting down.
CTCCAGGGTTACTGCACAGCAGCAGAATTAGGTGGGGTTTGGGTTGCCGTTACTGTGCGTACCGTGGCGCCAGGTCGAATTTTTTGTAAGCCCGCGACAATCACGCTATCTCCTGCTTTGAGGCCGGAAAGCACTTGCCAATCTTGACCCACAGCACGCCCGGTCTCAATGACCCGTGCTTCTACAATGTTATCCTGGGTGACTAACATCACCGATGCTTGACCTTTGGGCGTTCGGATCACCGCTTTTTGCGGCACCATCAGAGCATTTTGGTCGATACCATGCTGCAGGCGGGCTCGAACAAACATGCCAGGTAATAAATCACCCTGATCATTGGCAAACACGGCACGCAAGGTCACCATGCCCGTGCTGGGATCGACATTCACTTCAGAGAATTGCAGGCTGCCCTGTTGCGGGTAAGTACTGCCATCATCTAGCAACAGTTCAACCGTTACTTCGGCACTACCCATTTGCTGATGTTGCCGTTTAAGTTGCATTAATTCGCTGCTTGATTGCGTAAGATCAACGTAGATAGGGTTAAGTTGCCTGACAGTCGCCATCACCTGTGCCTGATTCGCCGTTAACAAAGCCCCTTCGGTCACATTAGAGCGGCCAATTTGACCCGCGATAGGCGCCGTGATCTCGGTATAATCTAAGTTAATTTGCGCGGTTTGTAAGGCGGCCTCACTACTGGCAACTGCGGCATTTGCTTGCATTAAAGCCGCTTGAGCATCGTCATAGTCTTGTTGGCTAATGGCTTTTTTACCCACTAACCCTTTTAAGCGATCGGCTTTCAGCTGTGCGTTGTGTTGCATGGCTTTACTGCTGCTTAAATTCGCTTTGGCATGTGCCAAAGCGGCTTGATAAGGCGCCGCATCAATTTTATAGAGCACTTGTCCGGCAGTGACTAATTGGCCTTCCGTAAATAAGCGTTGTTTTAAGATACCGTTGACTTGAGGGCGGATCTCCGCCTGACGATAATCCGTGGTGCGCCCTGGTAATTCAGAGATCAGCGGCATAGCGGAATGGCTTAACGTCACAACTTCTACTTCTGGCGCAGGGGCAGTACCTTGAGTGGCACTGGGTTCAGGTTGGCTACAGGCTACTAATAACATGCTGAATGCGGCAGCACTCAATAGTTTGGTCTTAAAACGCATAAAAACTCCTGTGAGGCATAACTGAAAAGCTGCGATAGATAACAGTAGCAGAATAATGGTTGCAATATACATACAAGGCTGTATGTTATCAAGCGCAACAAGGCTCGTTACGCTGTATGTGCGACTAAAGGCAATAAACAGCGGTTGAATGTTGAAAGTGAGTTCGCTTCAGGCTCAGAAAGATAACAAGTAATGGCGAGGGGCAGCGTAACTTGTCTTCGTTATATCCATAACTCATGGGCTGGTTCTGTTACTTATGAAAACAACGTTGTAATTAGAACAACGATAAGCCCAATTCTTCAGCAATGGCGGTGATCAGTTGCATGGCCACGACCGAGTTACCAAACCGATTGAGCGGTGGACTCCAAGCCGTGATCACCCCAAATTGCGGCACAATGGCAACAATAGCACCACCAACGCCACTTTTTGCCGGTAAACCCACTTTAAACGCAAATTCGCCAGATTGATCATACATGCCACTGGTGGACAAAATGGCGTTAACGCGGTGCGCGTCACGTCGGCTGCAAATTTGCGCTTGGGTGCCAGGCTGCACGCCACGGTTTGCCAAAAACAGCAGGGCGCGCGACAATTCGGCGCAACTAATGGCGGTTGCACATTGATGAAAATACTGCGCCAAAACTAAGGGCACTTCTGCTTCAATATTGCCAAAGCTTTTCATCAAATAGGCGAGGGCCGCATTGCGATTACCGTGCTCTAATTCGGATTGATACACTTGTTGATCGGCATAAATCTGATCGGTTTGTGCTAAGCGGCGAATAAAACTAAGAAAAGCACTTTTACTAGCAGAATAATGACTTACCAACACATCCGAGACTAAAATGGCCCCGGCATTAATCACGGGGTTACGTGGAATGCCTTTTTCCCATTCTAGCTGCACAATTGAGTTAAATGGCTGCCCTGACGGCTCCATATTGACGCGTTGCCACAGCTCATCGTCGAGTCTATTCATCGCCATCACCAGCGCAAAAATTTTCGAGACACTTTGTAAGGAAAACTGTTGCTCAAACGCACCGGCACCACTGATTTTGCCATCCAAGGTGGCGATGGCAACCCCTGCTTGTTCGGGGGCGACCTGTGCCAATGCGGGGATATAGTTGGCCACTTTACCTTCGGTATAGCGCGGCTGATATTGGGTTAATAACCGTTGTAATAAAGCTTCTAAGCTGGGATCGGCGAAAGACATAATGGCGAGATATCGTGATAGCAACAAGGCTGCAGTATACCATAGCCAAGTTGAGTATTGCAGGCGCGAGTGCGGTTTAACCTGTTGGCGACCATCAGCGCAGGGCTTGGCTAAACTCAGGTATCGTTAAGGTAGCGTCATAACGAATATTTTGTTCAAGTTGATCAAAGATCCACAACAAATGCCCTACTTTTAGCTGGTTGGCGCCTAAGCGTAAGTTAATACCTTGGATATAAGCGCGAAACTCTCGGCCCAAGCCACATAAATCGGCTTCTTCTGTGGCCGTACGCAAGGCTTGCTCGCTAAGTGGCCGATGTGCATGTTTTTGCGCTTGGGCTAACGCAGAAAAGTCGCGTTGGTAAAAGTACCACAAGGCTAAGGCAACAATAACAAGCATAACGATGACGGCGGCTACGATATTGTCGAATAAAAAATTGAACATGGTCTACCTCGTTAGCGGTGAAGTGGCAGAAAAGGTGTGGTTAGCCGAGTGAATCGTTTCATTGACCATGTTACGTGGTGAGCGGTGTTTTAGCGCAGTCGTTCAGGCGTTTTTTTAACATGATAAGCAGTAGCAATATCGCTTACTGAGATAGAAAAAATCCCAGCTGCGGTAGGCCACAGCTGGGATGTTCGGTGTAACAGGTGCTTAATTAAAACTGCACGGTATAACGCACACCCAGTTCGCGCGCATCATTGCTTAAAATACGCAGAACATAGTCACCGGTATTTAACCGGGCATTATCATAGCGCTCATCAAGCAGGTTTTGCGCATATAATGACACTGACCAGTCACCCTGAGCCGGTGCATAGCGCAGATCCATATTGATTAACTCACGGCTATCGATTTGGGTAAAGCGGCCACTGTCACTGCTTGGTTCGCCATACATCTCATCGCGGAAAGAGTAATCTAGCCGTGCGGTCAATTCGGCACCGCCTTCCAACGCAAATTTATACGTTGCGCCCAGCGCTGCCGTAACGTCAGGTGTCAACGGTGCAACGGGTTTCACCGCACCGATCTGATCCACATCAACATCGATATAGCCTACTGCACCATGCAGTTTAAAGGCGTCAGTGACAAACCAGGTGCCTTCCCATTCAATACCACGTGAGGTTTGGCTTACCACTAAGTTTGTGGTGCTAAAGCCGCCTTCTGCGGTGGTGCTCACCTGATAAGGTAAATCATCATATTCGGTATTAAATACCGCAATGCTCATAGCAAAATTATTATTGATTTGCCCTTTTAAGCCCACTTCGTAGTTTACTGCCGTGATGTTTTCAGAAGCCACTAAGCAATTTGGATCGCCAAACAAGCAGTAAGGACGCGCCGGGAACTGACCTGATTGATAACCGCTTTGGATGCTAGTGTAAACATTCAAGCCATTTTGCATGGTGTAGTTTGCGGATAAGTCATAGCTTAGCTGGCTCCAGCTGTCGCTAGCAGTAAAAGCACCAATGCCGACATCGGCAATCACGTCTTTTTTGTCACGGTTAAAACGCAAGCCACCGGCAATACGCAGATCGTCTGTAAGCATATAGCCGACATTCACAAAGATAGCGCGGCTGACTGAGCGCTGATCCAGCTCTAACAGGTTGGCACCACCGTTAAAACGTGAATCGGCACCTTGCCGATTGCTGCCTTCTTCGGTGAAATAATAAATCCCAGAAACAAAATCGACTTCACCAAGGTAACCATTTAATTGCAATTCAGCAGACGTTTGATCCGCATTACCCACTTCAGGATAGTGATCTAAGCTAAAAATGGTGGCGTCATCATCTAAGCCGGCTTTGTAGTCAGAGGTGCGATGGCTAATGATGGCTTTAGTGGCTAAGGTATCGGTCAGGCCGAGATCCATGGTCAGTGATAAACCGCTGGCAGAATTACTGACTTCAGTGACTTCTTTAGTACCTGTGGCATTATCATAAATATTAGCCGCCACATCGCTGTTGCGTAGTGGGCCTGCTGGGGTGGGTTGGCCAAAACGCTCACCGGTGTAATAAGCACCTGTGGGCACTTCATCGATGAGCGTGGTGTAAGGGCGCAAGCCGCCATTACCGTCGTTAGCATCAGCGGTAAGGGTAAAGCTTAAATCGTCTTGTGGCGAAAATTTAATAGATAGACGACCGTAGGCTTCTTGGGTTTCACCCACATCATATTTGGCATTAGGCACGTTAATAAATTTACCTAAGCCATCACGCTCGTTATAGCCGGCATTTAAGTTAAAGGCGAGGGTATCGGTCAATTCATGATTAACAAAGACATCACCTTTTAAGCGACCGCGTGTTCCGACACTGACCGTAGCCTTATTCAGAGCGACTTCATCTGGTTGTTTCGTAATAATATTAATGGCGCCGCCAATGGAATTACGACCATACAAGGTGCCTTGTGGACCACGTAACACTTCAATGCGCGCAATATTATTCAGGTTCCAGTTTTGACCGACTTGGCGGCCAAGATACACGCCATCCACGTATACACTGACACCCGGATCGGTGGTGATCAAGTGATCTTGCAAACCGATACCGCGAATAAAAGGGTTAGCCGAAGAAGTGTGACCGGCAGAAAAACCTGTGACATTTAAATTGGGAACAAATTTACCGACATCGGTTAAATCAGTAATGCCTTGCTCGGCTAAGGCGTCGCCGCTGAAAGCACTAATGGCCACCGGCACTTCATAAATGGCTTGTGTACGTTTAGTTGCGGTGACTTCAATTATTTCAATTTTACTTTCGCTATTGTCCGCGGTTTGTTGTGCTAACGCGGAGGCATTAAACAAACCCGCCATCGCCACAGTCAGTAGGCTAAGTTTGGTAAATAAAGCAGGTGTCAGCTGTAGAGTTGGCATAAGGTGTCATTCTCCTGAGTAGACTGCCCAACAGATGGGCAAACCCGCGGAGTATAAATGCTGAACAGCTGGATGAAAACCATTACCTGGCATTTAGCTCACCGTTTTTAATTGATGCTAACAGAGCGTAACTGTGGCGATAATTTGTGGCTGAGAAGATAAAATTAGGTGAGTTGCAGCAATGTTTACATCAAAACTTATACGTTACAAAAAAAGCCGATTTGGCTAACAGTGCTTGTCACGGATACGTAAATTATATTTTACGAATATTAGTTTTCAGTGTTGACAGTAAAAAAGGAACAGGATATAACCACAATTAAATAATGGTTAAATAACCTTTATATGCTCATGGTTATTTATTTTGTTTAATTAATTCTAATAAAGTAGAACTGTTATGAAACAAAATTTACCGGTGACAGGATGTGAGCAGGTAGTTGATGCAGAGGCAAATATTTTATCAACAACAGATCTTCAAGGACGAATTAAATATGTAAATGAAGAATTTATTGAAATAAGTGGTTTTAGCCAAGACGAATTGTTAGGACAAAATCACCACGTTGTCCGTCATCCTGATATGCCGCCTTTGGTTTTTCAACAGTTTTGGCAACGTATACAAGCCGGCTCACCCTGGATGGGTATTGTTAAAAATCGTTGTAAAAATGGTGATCACTATTGGGTTGACGCTTTTGTAACACCTATTAGTCATAACGGTAAGGTTTCAGAATATCAGTCTGTCCGGCGGAAAGCGTCTGCGCCACAAATTAAGCGTGCACAGCAAATTTACACGGCGCTGAATAAAGGCAAAATCCTTCGTCAAAGCAAACCAACCTTATCACTGCGTTTAAAATTAATGTTCACCACCTTCCTACCCATCGCAATGGGTATAACAATCGCTCATTTTATTTCATCTCCAATGAGCTATGTTCTGTATCCTTTTTTGGGGCTGTTATTGGCTTTGATACTGAATTGGCAATTACTCGAGCCACTGCAAAAGTTGTTTCAAATGGTGAAGGAGCAGTCTGCAGATCCAGTAGCCTGTTATGTTTATACCGGTCGCGCTGATGAAATTGGCCAAACTCAACTACTAATTCGAGCATTAGAAGCTGAAACCGCCGGAGTGGTTGGGCGCGTTGCAGATTCTGCTAATTCTTTAGCAAGAGGAATTGGGCAGCTAACGCAATCGGTGTCGGCGACTCGGCAAGAAATTTTTGCACAGTTTGCTGAAACAGAGCAGGTAGCTACAGCCATTAATCAACTGTGTGTCAGTGTGCAAGATGTTGCGGGCAATGCAAAATATTCATCAGATGCAGCAGATAGTGCATTTTGTCGAGCGCAAAGTGGTAAGGGGGTAGTTGATCAAAGTCTTGGTGCTGCCAAACAACTACAACACACTTTAGCCGAAGCGCGGCAAATTGTATTAAAGGTAGCGCAGAGTAGTCAGGATATTAGTCAAATCTTAGATATTATTCGAAGCATTGCAGAGCGAACCAACCTCTTAGCTTTAAATGCTGCCATCGAGGCCGCTCGTGCCGGAGAGGCGGGACGCGGTTTTTCAGTCGTGGCCGATGAGGTAAGACAACTAGCAAGTAGAACGCAGACCGCGATATCTGATATTCAACAAAAAATAACTAAATTACAGCAAGGAACTGTTCTGGCCGTCGATGCTTTACAACAAAGTAATGATAGCGCAGAAAACTGTGCAGAAATGAGTGCACAAACAGCAGAAGTGTTGGAGCAGGTTTTACATTCTATTCAAAGCATAACCGAGCAGAATCAACAGATTGCAGCAGCTGTTTCTCAACAAGGTTCTGTGGCGGAAATGATCAATCAGAATATAACCAGCATTAGAGATTTAGCCGGTCGTAGTCTGGACAATGCCGAATCCACCGCCTGTGCCAGTGATGAAATGAATGGCATCACGCAAGGTTTTGATGCGTTAACTCGGCAATTCTGGGCGCGGCAGCGCACCAACTAGCTAGGAGGCATGATGTTAGTTAGTAGTCAGCAGGAATGTCAGACGGTTCTGAATTTATTAACGGACAATTTACCGGGATTTTTTTTTCAATTATCTGAAACCACTGGACAATCCTATCAGTTGTTGAAGTTGACCAATAGTGCTGCAGCGATTCTGGGTATGCCATTGCAAGAGTTGCACACTAATCAATCCGCTATTTTTTCTCGGATAGCGGCTGAAGATTTTGATGATCTCAGAGCACTACTCACCCATTCTGCTACTCATGGTACACCATGGCACATGCAATTTCGTTATCAACATCCAAGCGGTAACATTGTTTGGCTTGCCGCGCATGCTTCACTTGAACAAGATCATTTAGGTCGACCAAGCTGGTATGGTTATATCAGTGATATCAGTAGCATGAAGCAAAATGAACAAGCTTTAGAGGATTATGCTGTTGCGCATCGTGAGATCCTCGATAATGTGGTGGATGCCATTATTACCATTAATGAACAAGGCTTAATTCAAACCTTTAACAATGCCGCAATTAAGTTGTTTGGTTATAAAGAAGAAGAGGTGCTGGGCAAAAATGTGTCGATGCTGATGCCTGAACCCTATCGCAGCCAGCATGACCACTATATTAATGCGCATTTACACTTTGGCGTAACAAAAATTATTGGCCGCAGTCGAGAAACTAAAGGCCAGCGTAAAGATGGTCGTTTATTTAATATGGAGTTACGCATTTCACGGATCGAACGTGCTGACAGTGTAACCTTTATTGGTATGGTAAGAGATCTTTCGGAGCGCAAACGTGCAGAAGTTTTAATTGAAAAATTAGCTTTTTACGACCCTTTAACCTCGTTACCGAACCGCCGTATGTTGATGCAGTGTTTAAATGATGCCTTAGAAAAGCGCCAGTACGGTCAAGAATTGGGCGCTTTACTGTTTATTGATTTGGATAACTTTAAACATCTAAATGATTCACTTGGTCACGCAACCGGTGATCAGCTTTTGCGGCAAGTGGCGCAGCGTTTACAGCAAAGCGTACGGCAGCAAGATACCGTGGCACGCTTAGGTGGCGATGAGTTTATCATTTTGTTGTTACATCTCTCACCAGATTACTATCAGGCCATTGATCAGGCCGCCCAGATCGCCGAGAAAATTCGTGCAGTACTGAATACTCCATTTAAATTAGAAAAGCTGAGTTATGTGAGTAGCCCTAGTATCGGTATTACGATTTTTTCTGATGACAACAGAGTCGTGGATGAGCTTTTGCAGCAAGCAGACTTAGCGATGTATCAAGCGAAAGCCGCTGGCAAAAACATGATTAGCTTGTTTGATGTGTCGATGCAAATACAAGCTTCAACCCGGACGCAATTAGAAAGCCAATTGAGACAAGCTCTCAGCAACCAACAATTACAATTGCATTATCAAGGCTTGCATAATGAGCAAGGCGAATTAGTCGGGGCTGAGGTTTTAATACGTTGGTTTCATCCTGAGCTTGGCTCCGTTAGCCCAGCGGTGTTTATTCCTATCGCTGAAGAAAGTGGTTTAATTTATGAAATTGGCCAATGGGTTATTGAGCAATCTTGCTTGCAACTCACCAATTGGACTGCTGACATGCCGGGTCTAGTGCCTAAATTATCGATTAATATCAGTGCACGGCAATTTCACCAAGAAAATTTTTTGCCGCAGGTTTTAGCTATTTTAGAGCAACATCCGTTAGTCCAGAATCGTCTGCAATTTGAATTAACAGAGAGTATTTTAGTTTCTCGAGTAGATGAAGTTGTTGCTAAAATGCGCCGCTTGCAAGAATACGGCATTGGCTTTGCGTTAGATGATTTTGGTACCGGTTACTCGTCTTTAAGTTATTTGAAGTGTTTGCCCTTAGAGCAATTAAAAATTGATCGTAGTTTTGTCGAAGATATTTTGCATGACAACAATGATGCTGCAATAGCCTGTACGGTGATTGCGTTATCAAAAGCTTTAGGCTTAGGGGTAATAGCAGAGGGCGTAGAAACTGCTGAGCAGCGTGATGCGTTGGCAGGAATGGGATGCTATCACTATCAAGGCTTTTATTTTAGTAAGCCACTGGCTAGCCATGATTTTGTTAATTTTCATCGTGCCGTGTTTGCCAGTTAAAGTTGACATAGGGCTCGCGCCTTAGCTTTCTGTCATACTAGTTCGATATTCGTAGGCAACGGCGCATGCTATGATAGTTCATCTAAGCCATGGTCAGTAGTGAGTGAATAGCGTGTTAGTTACAGCAAAGTTGCCGCTTTTTTCTCTGGCAGCGGTAAAACGTCGTTGGCATTGCTTAGTGTGCTTATGGTTGTTGCTCGCTTTAAGCGGCTGCGCCACCGTGTCGGTGTCGAATGTGGATAGCCGCGAGTATGTTAAGCAGCGGCGAGGCGATGTGTTAACTACGGGCACCATTAGCCAATATACAGGTGTCGTGCTGCAAATACTTGGGCTAGATCAGGCAACCTGTCAGCGCGAAGCGGCAGAATGTGCCGAGATCCTCAGCACCGGTTTGGGTTTAACCAGTGAACAACGCCTATCGGCGATGGCGGAACTGTGGTTACATCAAGCCTTATGGTATAGCCGTCCACGCAATAAAGATGTGCTGGCTGAGGTCGATGCCTACCTGATGAGCGCTCGCTATGCTTACGCTTATTTATTTTATTCTGGTGTGACACCGATTAATCGTTTGTTTGAAGACCGGCAAACGCAAGTGCGTGATTACTACAACTTTGCCACCCAACAAGCCGCAACCTTATTATTCTCACAGCAACAACGGCGCTGGTTGCAAGACAGTGCTATTACCTTACAAACCGAGCGTTGGCAGTTACGAAGCCAGTTGCAACATCGGCGCTTTCGCGAGCAAGCACTTCCTGCGCAGCTTGTGCCCACCAACACCTTGTCATTTCAAGGCTTGCGCAATCAATATCGCCGCGATGGGCTCGGTGCTGAATTAGTGGCCGTCAGTGCGGCGCGCACGCAATTAAATTTGCAGCAAGGCTATAGCGAATTACCCTCGCCGGTGGTGACAGCCGTGTTGAGTTTTGGCGGTAACACTTTAGCTGAAGTGTTAAGTACCGATCAGGTGACCTTACATGTGCTGGATCCGCTGCAACAGCAGCAAGTGACGATTGCTGGCGCGAAGATCCCATTGGCGGCCAACTTTACCGCGGGTTATGGTTTATGGTTAGCGCGTTCTGATTTTTCTCGGCAAGCATTTTGGAATTTAATGGGTGCAAGCGATTCATTAGCGCAGCCACATTTATTTATGCTGCAGCCTTATGATCCTAATCGTAAAATTATCATTATGTTACATGGTATTGCTAGTAGCCCTGAAGCCTGGGTTAATACGGCGAATGAGGTTTTGGGTGATGAAAAGCTGCGTGCCAACTATCAGTTGTGGCAATTGTATTACCCTACGAACTTACCTTTGGTTCTGAATTTACAAGCTATCCGCCAGCGTATTACGCAAACCTTACGACAGTTTGATCCTGAAGGCTTGGCTCCGGCTTCAGAAGATATGGTGATCATTGGTCATAGTATGGGTGGGCTATTGGCGCGTTTATTGGTGTCTGACTCGGGTGAGCAATTATTGTATGCCGTTAGCGAAGAGCATAAATTAGATTTAAAACGTCAGCAGCGTTTCTTTCAAAGCTTTCGTGATGATTTTACGTTTTCAGCTTTACCGGGGGCGAATCGGGCGATTTTTATTGCGACACCACATTTGGGTACGGCGGTGGCAGACTATCGTTTAGCTCGCTGGTTAGCCGGGCTCATTACCTTGCCCGTGACGGTGTTAGAACGTGTGGCCGAAGCGGCTGAGCTGTTAAACGATCCCAGCAGCAAGAGCCAAGCGCGTGTGCCACTGCGGATCACCAGCATTGAAAACCTCAGCGATCGCGATAGTTTTATCATGGCGGCGGCACGCATTCCGATTAATGCTGCGGTGCGGTATCACTCGATTATTGGGGTAGAACAACCCAGCTTACCTGTGGCCCAACACTCGGATGGCGTTGTACCCTATTTAAGTGCGCATTTACCGGAAGCTGAATCAGAGATGGTGATCCGCTCGGGGCATAGCGTACAAGAAACCTCGGCTGCCATTTTAGAGATCCGCCGCATTTTGCATCAGCACCTCGCTGAGTTAACACGCTAAACGGCAAGTATTTCCGTTTGCGTTAGATCAAGGCTGAGTCAGTGAAAGCTCAGTATACTGCCGCCTTAGCTAAATAAGGGGGCAGAAGATGCAAGCGATATCATGGGATGCGGCGTTAATCGGCAAATACAACATTAACGGACCGCGTTATACCTCTTATCCAACCGCGTTAGCGTTAGATCCCGCTTTTGACTCGGCCATGATTACCCCCGTGCTGCAAGACGCTCCGTCTGAGCTGAGCTTATATATACATATTCCGTTTTGTCATCAGCTTTGCTATTACTGTGGCTGTAATAAAATTGTCACGCGGCATCAGCACAAAGCTGATCAGTATTTAACGGCATTGGCGCAAGAAATGGCGCTGTATCAAGCTAGTGTAGCCGATAAACGCATCACGCAATTGCACTTGGGTGGCGGCACACCCACCTTTTTAACGGAAGCGCAGTTAACGCAATTAATGCAGTTAATTCATCAGCATTTTCAGCTGATAACTGAGGCAGAGATCAGTATTGAGATCGATCCGCGCAGTTGTAGCGAGCAAAAGCTGCGACATTTACGCCAACTGGGGTTTAATCGTGTCAGTTTTGGTGTGCAAGATTTAGACGAGAAAGTGCAAATTGCCATTAACCGAGTGCAAGAAACCGAGTTGATCCGCCAGCAAGTGCAATTAAGTCGAGCACTGGGTTTTAGCTCGGTCAATCTGGATCTGATTTATGGCCTGCCATATCAACAGCCCGACAGTTTTGCTGAAACCTTAGCCGAGATTATCCGTTTATCACCCGATCGCATTTCATTATTCAGCTATGCGCATTTACCAGAGCGCTTTGCCGCGCAGCGGAAAATCCCCTTCGACAGTTTACCGGCTGCGCCTGCGAAGCTGCAGTTATTGCAATTGGCGATCACGGCGTTAGTAGGAGCCGGTTATCAATTTATTGGCATGGATCACTTTGCTAAAGCCAGTGATCCACTGGCGATAGCGCAGCAGCAAGGCCGTTTGCAGCGTAATTTTCAAGGCTATACCACAGCCGGGCAAGATGCGTTGTTGGGGCTGGGGGTGTCAAGTATTAGCCAAATCAACGGTGTATTGTGGCAAAACAGTAAGGTATTAGCCGATTATTATGCTGCCTTACAGCAACAACAGCGCCCAGTTGAGCGTGGCTTGAGTTTAAGTGAGGATGATCGGCTGCGCGCTGCATTGATTAGCCAACTCATTTGTCACTTCAAATTGGATATCACTGCTTTTTGCCAGCAATGGCAGTTAATCGATTTTTGGGGATATTTTGCCGATGCGGTGCCGCAGTTGCAGCCGTTTATCACCGATGGTTTACTTGTAGCCAATGACAGTGAGTTAACAGTGACTGCCTTAGGTCGGCTATGGGTTCGCAGTATTTGTGCCTGCTTCGATGCCTATTTAACGCAAAGTCAGCAACGTTGTTCCAAGGTAGTATAAATCGGCATAGGGCAGGGTAAGTTGACTTTTTTAATCAAAATGCCGAAAAAGCTTTCAGCAGTGGTTCAGTTGTACAGTGCAAGATTAACGGGTGTTTAGCAGAAAGTGGAGCCGATTATGGCCACAACAATCACCAAAACCCTGTTTGCTGTTTCTTTGTTAACACTGGTACAACTGCCAGTGCTCGCGCATCAAGCGTCGCCCGTTGCCATTGAGCGAGTGGGTCATGATGTGTTGGTGTATACCTTAAGACGGGCTGCCGATGAATTAGTTAGAGTGGCCCGCATCGATCCGGTGCAACAAGGCTATAGCCGATATTACAAGGTTAAGCATGCAACACCGCGTATTGTTGCCAAGCAGCGCCAAGCATTACAGCAGTTAGCCCATGAACATCAGCGTCATCTGGTGTCGTTAGAACGTCAGCTTGATCGCGAATTAGCGCAATTATCTGATGCTTATCAGCACAGTCATCACAAAGCCAAACCCAAACAAAAGAGCAAAGCAAGACAAGCGTATCAACGTAAAGTTGAACGAGCTTATGATAAGTTTGCACATCAAGTAGAAGTGGCGCATAACCAATTTGACAAACAGCGTGAACAGATCTTGCTTGCGAAATACCGCTATTAGCCGTGCGGGTGCGGTTAACCAAACACGCGCAGGTAACTGAGCGGCTATTATAGCAAATAGCCGCTTAGGGGGCGTCAGACCGTGTCATGTTCAGCGGATGTACTGGGTGTGGTTTTTAGCCACTTTTTAGTGATGTCGGCTGCTGGTAATGCTGGCGAGATGAAATAACCTTGGCCGGTATCGCAGCCGGCTTGCAGTAAAAATTCACACTGAGCGGTGTGTTCAATACCCTCGGCAATCACTTCTAAACCCAAGGCTTTAGCCATGGCAATAATGGCCAGAGTGATTTGCCGATCACTTTCATTGGCCGGTAATTCACGAATAAAGCTATGGTCAATTTTCAAAGCATCGATTGGCAAACGGCGTAAGTAAGACAGGGATGAATAGCCTGTCCCAAAATCATCAATGGATAAGCGTAGCCCCAGCTTTTTCAGTTCGGTTAGTACATTTAAAATATAAGCCGAATGCTCGGGTATAAAACAGCTTTCAGTCAGTTCTAACTCTATCAAACGTGGCTGAATTGCGGCTTGCGTGACAATAGCGCGAAAGCGTGGTAGAAAATCCAGCTCCATTAATTGCAACACTGAAATATTAATGGAAACAGGCAGAGCGGATGCTTGCCATTGCTTTAACTGAAAACAGACTTGGCGCAACACCCATTCGCCTAACTGATGAATCAGCCCGAGTTTTTCCGCCAACGGGATAAACAAGGCGGGCGACAGTGGGCCTAACTCTGGATCTGACCAACGCAACAAGGCTTCAAAACCAATGACCTCTTGGGTTTTTATGCTGAATTTAGGTTGATAATGCACCTCAAGTAATTGCAGACGCAGTGCTTGTCGTAACGCTTGCTCTAACTTCAGTTCATCGACGTTTTGTTGGCCTTGGCTCGCGTCATAAAAGCGGTATTGATTACGCCCCGCATTTTTTGCCTGATACATTGCGACATCAGCATGTTTCACCAACATTTCCGCTGTATGCCCATCCTTGGGAAATAAACTGATGCCAATACTGGTGGTTAAAAAGAAATCTTGCCCTAATAATTGCACTGGCCGTTCAAACTGCGCGATTAAACGCTGCGCTAATGCTTGCAGTGAATCACAAACTTTGATTTCGGGGATTAAAATAATAAACTCGTCGCCGCCTAAGCGGGCAACAGACTCACCTACGCGCAAGGTGTTTTGTAAGCGTTTGGCCACTTCTTTTAAGGCTTGGTCACCGGCATGATGACCAAGGGTATCATTGATGCGTTTAAACAAGTCTAAATCTAAAAACAACACTGCGAGGGCATGTTGATGGCGCTGTGCATTGGCTAGTGCCAGTTGTAGTCGATCGAAAAACATCCGGCGATTGGCCAAGCCGGTTAATTCATCGATATAAGCCAGTTGATGAATTTTTTCTTCTTGTTGTTTACGCTCGGTAATATCACTAAAAATTGCCGCATACTGGGTAATCTGCTGAGATTCCGAGCGAATAGCAGTAATACTTAGTGATTGCGGATAAATCTCGCCATTTTTGCGTTTATTCCACACCTCACCTTGCCAATGGCCGGTTTCTAAAATGGTGTGCCACATGTGGCGATAAAACTCTGCTGGATGTAAGCCTGAGCTGAGTAAACGCGGTGTTTTACCCAGTGCCTCGGCTTGGCTATAACCGGTGAGTTTGGTAAAGCTGGGATTAACCGATTGGATAAAGCCATGTTGATCGGTGATCATAATGCCATCCATAGAGGCATCAATCACTTTGTGTGCTAAGCGCAGGTAATCAGCCGAGGTACGCAGAGCAAGATCGCGATCTTGTAAGGCGGTTTTTAATTGTTCGATGTAGCTGTATTCAACATTTCGCAGGATATCGTTAAAAGACAATAACCCCAGAATTTGCTGTTGTTCTTTTACCACTAAGTGACGAATATTATGCGGATTGAGCAGCGTCACGGCATCTAATACACTCATGTTAGGTGGCACGACTAACAATTTTTTTGTCGCGATGTCAGCAACTTGCTGACAGTTACGGCCATCAGCCAGCAGCTGTACTAAATCCCGCTCAGTGATTAACCCTTGATGCTGATCAGCAAAATTAACAATGGCGGCGTCGGTTTTGGCTTGTCGCAAACACTGCACGGCTTCGGCTAAAGGTATCGTGCTATCTAAAAATACCGGGGCTTTTTCAATACAGCCGGCCACTTCCCGAAAACGTAAATAAAACTCAATTTGCTGCTGACGTACGATATCGCTTTGGGTGAGTAAACCGACCGGTTGCTGAGCACTGTTTACCACCAATAAACGTCGAATATTATGATTCAGCATTAAGCTGGCTGCGCCATTAATACTGGTCAGTTCACTGGCGCTGATCACCGGTGATGACATTAAACTGCCCACGGTAATGCTTGTCGGATCGATTTGATTGAAGTCGAGTTTGCGCGTATCCGCCTCAGACCAAATGCCGCTAATGTTGTCGCCTTCTTTGATTAAAATACAGCTAACATTATGTTGGCGCATCAGTTTTGCCGCGGTTTGCAGAGTATCGTTAGCGGCGCAAGTTAACAGCGGGCGTTTAATCAAATCAGCAATAATGGGTTCATGCTGAAGAGATTCGTTAGGAGGATTTACTGTAGACATCAACTTTCCAACTCGCGTGGCGCAATTATGCACAGAGTAACAATACAGCCAGAACAGGAATTTGATTTAGCACAACTAAAGCATGGATAGAGGTGTTGCTTACCCATAGCGCAATATAGGTATTCACTAAATAACAATACTGACGGGATCTGGAAATCCATAACCGTCAGTATCTTTACCGTAAGTATTGCAGCTGGGTTAAATCATCAGCCAACCGCTAATGGCAAAAGCGCTTAAGGCCAGTGCACCGCAAAACAGCGCATAGGGCAATTGCGTTTTAACGTGCTCGAGCAAATCACAGCCCGCGGCGACGGAACTTACCGCGGTACTGTCAGAGATAGGCGAGCAGTGATCGCCAAAAATCCCGCCGCTCAGAATGGCCGCTAATACCAATTGGGGGGGTAAATTTAATAAGGTCACCATGGGGATGCCAATCGGAATTAAAATGGCGAAAGTACCCCAGCTAGTACCGGTGGTGACTGACATTAAAGAACCGGCTAAAAACAGCAAGGCTGGGATTAAAAAATGCGGGATATTTTGATCGACCATACCGGCAATCACGGTGCCGGTGCCTAATACTTTTAAGCTGCTGCCCAGCGCCATCGACAGCAGGACAATAGTCACTACCGGCAGTAATTCAGACATGCCTTTAAAGCCAATATCCACTAACTGCTGATGCTGGAAGCGGCGGCTGATAATCATCATGCCATACGCCACTAAACAGGCTAACACGGTGGCATATAACACCGAGCGCGAACCCGAGCCCTGCACTAACTCGCCATTACCGGTTAAAAACATAAAGCCAATCATTGAACCGACTAATGTTAAAAGTGGTAACAGCATAAACGCCGGATGGCTGGCCGGCGTTTCAATTTCTGTTTGCGGTAATTGCTCGCTGGTGCGCTGTTCTACCCGTTTTAACGGGCCATATACTTTGCCACTGATAATAGTATAGAGCACCACGGCTAGCGTAAATAAGGCATAAAAGTTCAGCGGAATACTGCCTAATAGCACTGAAATGGCCGGCACCGGTAACTCGTAAGTACTTAATAAGCCGAGCACATAAGCCCCCCAGCCATTGAGTAAAATGATGATACAAATAGGCGAGCTGGTACTGTCGATGATATAGGCAAGCCGAGCACGGCTCATTTGAAATTTATCAAATAAACCGCGGGTGCTAATCCCCTTGGTTAACGAGCTGAGGTTCGATTCAATAAAGGTAAAAAAGCTGATACCAAAGGTCAGTAAACCGGCTTGACGACCAGTGCGGGCAATGCCTTTTCGTACTAAAAAATCTACCGTTGCGGTAACACCGCCAGAGAGGCGTAAATAAGCTAATAAACCACCGACTAACAAGGAAAACATTAAGATCCGAGCATTACCATCATCAGCGGTAACCGCGACAATACGCTCTAAGGTTTGAATACTGCCATCAAGCAGCAAACCCGCACCAAAGCCCTGTCCTTGCTGCATGAAAATCAGCAGTTCGGCGGTACAAAGAGATAACAACAGCGCTAAGATCACTTCTTTACGCCAGAGCACAACCGCAATCGCTACGATTGCCGGTAACAGGGTGAGCCAATTTGCCAAGATGTTCTCCGTTTTATGCGGGATCTGCTGGATGATTTCGGCCATAACGCTCAGGCGCTGGGTTCATCGCAGTTTGGATAATTTATGATTTTATACAGGCTAACTGCGCCTTCTGCAAGCGCGAAACCTGCGGCTTTACCCAGAAACTAATTAAAATATCCTATTGTCTTTTCATGCGTTTGTATTAGGATCTGTATAAGTATTGCAGTTTAAATGGGCTAATCATGAATAAATTGGTTTTCCTGATACTGGCAGTCAGCAGCGTAATAATGGCCAAAGCAATGACAATTCCTGATTATCACCCGTATCAACATGCGCATTTAAATAAACCGCAACTGCAATTTAGCGACATTGCGCCGTTAATCGAGCATTACCAAGCGCAGCCATGGCTAACGGTAACCGAATTGGGGCGTTCGGTGGAGCAGCAGCCCATTTATCAACTTCAATTAGGCCAAGGTGACAAGCGAGTATTGGCTTGGTCGCAAATGCACGGCGATGAATCTACCGCCACCGCGGCTCTGTTCGATTTATTAAATTATCTACAGGCACCAGAGCAGGCGGCGTGGCGCGAGCAGTTATTTGCCGACATAACGCTGTATATTATTCCGATGCTCAATCCGGATGGTGCCGCTAAGCGCAGCCGAGTCAATGCTCAAGGTATCGATATTAATCGTGATGCGTTGGCGTTACAAAGCCCAGAAGGGCAGTTGTTAATGGCGGCAGCGAAGCAGATTAAACCGCATTTTGCTTTTAACTTGCATGATCAAAACCGTTTTCATGCGGCAGGTCCTTATCCTAACCCCGCAACCATTTCATTGTTAGCGCCGGCTTATAATGCCGAACGTGAGATCAATGCTAGCCGCCGAGCTGCGATGCAGTTAATTGCACATGTCCAACCTTGGCTTGAGCAGCAGATCCCGCAGCATATCGGTCGTTATGCCGATGATTGGTCGGCCCGCTCTTTTGGCGATACGTTTGCGGCGATGGGCATTAGCACGGTGTTAGTGGAGTCGGGCGCTTATCGTGGTGATGACAATCGGCAAGTGGCGCGGCGGCTGAATTTTCAACTCTATATGGCTTGGTTAGCTGCGATTGCCAGTGATAGCTATCAGCAGGCTGATGTGGCGTTGTATAACGCTATCCCATTTAATCGTAGCGGCGGCATGAAAGATGTGTTGCTACAAGGGTTAACCGTGAGCATCGGCGACACGACGGCTACGGTGGATCTGGCCATTAATTTGGCCCTTACTGGCGATCGGCGCGCGCGTATCGATGAGCTAGGTGACTTATCCTTGTTTAGCGCTTTTCATCAATTTTCGGTGCGAGGTTTAGCTTTTAAAGCTGGGCAGGCTTACCCGCTTAACACGGCCTTGTCTTTAGACACTGAGGCACATCTCGCTTTATTGCAGCAAGGTTATACCCATTTTTCGGGTGATAAGGCTTTGTTGCAAGCAAGCAGCCGTTTACCGGTGCTGCTGAATCCGTTACGCCCGACACAAGGCTCGCCACAACTTTGGCAAGGCGCCACGTTTTTATTGGTCAATACGCAAGGCGAGGTTGTGCAAGCCGTATTAAATGGCCAATTAATTAGCGTGCCCAGCGGTGTTATTCACAACCCGTTAGGCACTTAACGGGCTTTACGGATAAAGCAAATAGGCTTGACGCTGTTTTAAAAACAGCTGTAGCTGTGGTTGCCAACTGGCGCGGATCTGCGCCTCACTTAAACCGGCAGCGATTTGCAGACGCAATTGATCGGTACCGGCTAATTTATCCATAAACTCGGGCGCGCTAAATAATGTTTTCGCATGGCTATCAAATAACTGATTCCAGCGCATCAAATAACTCAGCGTTAAGCCGCCAGCCGGCACGTGGCGTAAATCTTCACCATGTAGCAATTGGTCCATTAAGGGCGGTTTTAATGCGGCACCCGGTGTGCTAACTGGGGTAAAAGCAAAGCCGTCGGTGGCAAACTTATCATAACCAATCACTTGAAACGGAAAATCTGTGCCACGGCCAACACTGAGCGGTGTCGCCTCAAAAAAGCCAAGTGAAGGATAGAGTTTAATCGCTTGCTGATTCGGCAGGTTGGGGCTTGGTGGGATCGGTAAGGTATAAGCTTGCTGGCGTTGATAGTTCGCCACTGGGATCACGGTCAGCGTTAATTTATCAGCTTGAGCTATCCAACCCTCGCCTTTAATCATTAGGGCTAACTCACCAACGGTCATACCATGTAATAATGGAATGGGGTGCATCCCCACAAATGACTGAAAAGCTAAGTCGAGCACGGGCCCATCCACATAGGCGCCATTCGGATTAGGCCGATCCAGCACCAGCATCGGTTTCGAAAATTCGGCTGCCGCCGCTAACATGTAGTGCATCGAGCTGATGTAGGTGTAATAACGTACGCCAACATCCTGAATATCAAACAGGATAATATCCAGTGCTTGCATTTGCTCGGGGCTGGGTTTTTTGCTGGCGCCATACATTGACCAAACCGGTAAACCAGTGCGGCTATCTGTGCCATTAGCGATAGCGGCACCGGCGTCATGATTCCCTCGAAAACCATGCTCTGGCGCGAAAATCGCGACCACCTGAATGTTTTGTGCCAGTAAAAAGTCAACCAGATGTTGTTCACCCACTACCGAGGTTTGATTAACTAACAAGCCAACGCGTTTACCTTTTAGTAGCGGCAAGTATTTAGCCGGTTGCTCAGCGCCGGTCAGCAGCACTGGCGCGGCACTATTGGCCAAAGCTAGCGGGCTAAACCAAACGAGAAGCGTGAGCGCAAGATGCCAAACGGATTTCATTGCATCGCCTCCAATGCTTGGCGCACGAAGCCCTGTTGTGCTGTTAATTGCTCACGGCAACGGGCAATCGGTTGGCCACTGAGTAAATGTAAAATAGCCAGCTTGGCGTTCATTTGGCTGTCTTGTAAGGCTTGTTCCGCCACTGGCGCAGTGCAATCGGTGGCTTGCATCACTATACGAATGGCGCGAGCGACTAATTTTTGGTTACTGGCATGCAGGTCGACCATTAAATTCTGATAAACCTTGCCGGTACGCACCATGGCGGCGGTGCTGAGCATATTTAAAATCATTTTTTGTGCGGTGCCGGCTTTCATCCGGGTTGAACCGGTCACCACTTCTGGCCCAACTTCAGCGCAGATGGCAATATCGGCAGCTTGTAGCAGTGGGGCCTGGGCATTACAGCTAATGGCGACGGTGCTGGCGCCAAGTGAACGCGCGTAGGCCAGCCCACCTAGCACATAAGGGGTACGGCCACTGGCGGCAATGCCCACCAGCACATCTTTAGCGCTAAACTGAATGCGTTGTAAGTCGGCAGCACCGAGCTCTGGGTTATCTTCGGCGCCTTCAACGGCTTTATAGATCGCTTTATCACCCCCAGCAATTAAGCCGATCACTTGCTGATCTGGCACGCTATACGTGGGGGGGCATTCCACCGCATCTAAGATCCCTAAGCGACCACTGGTTCCTGCGCCCAAGTAGATTAAGCGACCACCGTCAGTAAAGGCTTTAACAATCTGATCAACCGCCGCTGCGATTTGCGGTAAAGCCGGAGTAATGTGCTGCGCAACCCCTTGGTCGGCTTGGTTAATTAACGACACCAGTTGCAAGCTATTCAGTTGATCGATATTGGCACTGTCGCTATTACGTGCTTCGGTGCTCATGTTGGCCAGTTGGACTAATAATTGTTCTGTGTGCATTGTCTTGCCTGTCTTAAGAAGAAGCGGCCAATTTGGCCGCTAGAACTAAACCGCCCGCTAATGCATCACCGCGGGCAGGTTGTAATTGTGCTTGTAAGTTATCGCAAAGCCAAGGCTGGCAATGCGTGGCTAAGCCACCTAATAACACCAAGGGCAAATTTTGCTCGTTGAGCGCGCACTTAGCCAAGGTAGCAATGGCAGCACCTTGCTGTTGTTGTAATTGCTGGCTGAGCGCATCCTGATAGTGATAGACCAAGGGCGCCAGTTTGGCAAAATCATGAGCTTTGGCTTGTTTTAACCAAGGCAGCAACTGCTCGGCATTGGTGCCACATTGCTGACTAACCGCAGTCAGTAATGGGCTAAGTGGCCGTTGCCAATCTAATTGCCATAGCAGTTGTCGTACTAATTGTTGACCCAGCCAAGCGCCACCGCCTTCATCGCCAATACCAAAACCCCAGCCGCCTACCTGGTGTTCAGTGCCATCCTGTTGCAAGCGCATACCCACGGAACCGGTACCAATCGCCACCACCACCACGGGTTGGCCTAAGTTCGCACCATATAAAGAGGTACGCGCATCCGTTGTCAGCTGCCAGTGGGCGAAAGGGATTTGCTGGGCTTGGTTAAATGCTTCGGCTAACTGCGGATTTCCCGCGCCCGCTAAGCCGAAAATAACACTGACGTCAGCAGGGCTGGCATTGGCTTGTTGGCAAAGTTGCAGGCTGAGCTCACGCACATGATGAATGGCTGCTGCAAAATCGTTGGTCAGCTGGGCAGCACCGGCGCGAGCCGTCCAACGTTGGCCACTTTGTTGACACAGCAATAGGCCATCCGTTTTGGTGCCACCGCCATCTAAGGTTAACAAGTAACGCATTAAGCCTCCTTGGCATGCGCAGACGTGGTTTGCTGTGCGCTGCCGCTATAACAGGTTAAAAAGGCCAAAAGCGTGGCGATACATAACTGCCAGGTGAAGCCTAAATCTAAAGCCGCTAAGTTTGGACTAAGCTGCTTTAATACATAGGGTTGCAATACTAAGCAAGTAACAAAGCCAACACACAAGGCGGCCGTCACACTATATCGATTACCGCGCCGAGTAAATAACGCGGTAAAAAATACGCCGAGTAAACCGCTGTAAGAAAACACCATTACGCTTAGCGCAAAGGCCAGTAACGGCATATCGGAATACTGTTGCCAGTAAAAACATAAGATGGCCATTAAGGATAACGCGATAGCCGTTAGCAGCATGGCGCATTGTCCAGCACGGACAAAATGTTTGGCTTCGGTAGCTGGTTGGCGGCGTAAGCGCCAAGGCTGATAGAGATCCGCAACCAGTACCGAGGCCATGGAGTTTAGCCCAGAAGTAATGGTTGAAAGCGCTGCGGCAATCACGCCGACCACCACCAAACCCCGTAAGCCAGATGGCAATTCATTTAGCACATAGTACATAAAGACGGTGATTTTCTCGCCTTGAAAGCTGTCTTGTAATACCTGTGTGCCCGCCGCTAAATCTGGCCGTTGATAAAACAAGTACAATAAAAATCCAATAACAATAAACACTAACATCACTGGGATCACTAATAACACTGAAGAGAGCAGTGCTTGCGCGCCTTTCGCCGGTGTTTTACAGGTCAATACGCGCTGCGTCATATCTTGATCTAAACCAAAGGCCGCAATATTTAATAAGACAAAGCCGGTAAGCGCTGACCAGACATTAAAGACGCCTGCCGAGCTAAAATCCAGATGGAAATCGAATAACAACAATTTAGAACGGGCTTGCTCTGGCGGATAACGTAAAGCCTCAACAACTTGTTGCCAGGGGAGATCGAGGCTGCTGTATAAATAAAACAAAACCAGCAAGGCGGCACTAACATAGACAAAGCACTGTAATGCATCGGTATAAATGACCGAGCGGATACCGCCCATCATGGTACAAAGTAAACCGATCACGGCCAATAACGCGACTGCGGCCACAATACCGCTGGCGTTGATATGATTAAACAGCAGCATTGAGACCGCTAAAGCCGCCATATATAAGCGCGCGCCACTGGCAAACACCCGACCAAATAAATACATTTGCCCAGCATGATTTTTCGCGCTGGCACTAAAGCGCTGTTCTAATAACTCATACACGGTGGTGACTTTTAGCTGGTAATAGCGAGGGATCAGCCATTTAATCACAAACCAGGCCGCCAAAATGGCGCCAAAAGAGCTGGCTAAATAGGTTAAATTGCCGCGAAAGCCCATATCGGGGCCACCTAAAAAAGTGGCCGCAGATTGCGACGTGGCAAGTACAGAAATGGCCACCAGCCATGCGGGCATTGAATTAGCCGCTAAGAAGTAATCACTACTGTTCTTCGATTTTTGTTGGTTGACCCACCATGCCAATAAACCAAGGATCAAAAAGTAGCTGCAAAAGACCAGCCAATCTAATAAGGTGAGCTGCATTACGCTTTGCCTGTCGAAATTAATGCGCCAAACCCACCCCGCAGCACATTGTTGTGATGGGGTTGCTGGCAATTGCTAGCTGCAGTAAAGCATAAGTTATAGAATGTGAATAGACTAAAATATTCTTGTTTGCGTATTTTTTATGAATAATTTATGTTTAACCCTAATGAATTAGGCTAAGGATTTCCAATTGGCTACTGCTCGCCTTGGTTGCTACCGCAAAGTATTGCTAGCAATGCTGTCAACTTCACTGTTTTGGACTGCTATGGATATAAATGCTGCTGCGCGCAAGCCGGCAATAGATGTGCCCCACATGTTGGGACAAAAATTGATGTTGGATCTACGTTATTACTGTGACACGCCCGTAGCGGCGGGACAATGTCGAACGCCGATGACGCAATTACCTGCGGCTTTAGCCGAGTTAATTCAACGCTATCAGATTGGCGGCGTTATTTTGTTTGCAGAAAACGTGCAACAACCACAGCAGATTATTCAATTAACCGAGCAGTTGCAGGCGGCCGCTCAAGCGCAAGGACATCATTTACCGCTTTTTATCGGTATCGACCAAGAAGGCGGTCGCGTGGCGCGTTTACCCCGCCAACAATCAACCTCGTTTAGCGGTAATATGGCTATCGGTGCCACTTATCCCGTGCATGGCACCGCCTTTGCTAGCCAAGTAGGTACGGTTCTGGCGAATGAGCTGTTAAGTTTGGGCATTAACGTTAACTTTGCGCCCACGGTTGATGTGAATGTAAACCCCTTAAACCCGGTGATTAACGTCCGTTCTTTTGGTGAAGATGCCAAACAAGTGGCAGAGCTGGGTGGGGCGATGACAGGCGCGATGCAGCAAGCGGGCTTGTTAGTTTCGCTAAAGCACTTTCCAGGACATGGCGATACGCATGTTGACAGCCACTTGGGGTTACCCCGTGTTGATCATAGCGCGGAGCAAATTGCCAATACCGATTTATACCCCTTTGCGAAGATTATTCAGCAATATGATCCGGCGATGATCATGACTGCGCATATTCAGTTTCCGGCTTTAGACGACAGCGTGTTCGTTAGCAAAAATGGCGAAACCATGTTAAAGCCAGCGACATTGTCGCGGAATATTTTGCATGGCGTATTGCGCCAACAGCTGGGTTATAAAGGGCTGATTGTTACCGACGCCTTGGATATGGCCGGTATTAGTCATTTCTTTACCGTACCCCAAGCCGTGATTGAAACCTTTGCTGCGGGGGCTGATATTGCCTTGATGCCAGTGAAATTACAAAGCCCAGCTGAATTACCCCAACTGGCCGCTTTATTAGATGAATTAAGCGCGGCAGTGGCGCAAGGGCATTTAGATAAGCAAGAATTACAGGCGTCTTATCAACGTATTGTTAAGGCTAAACAGAGCCTAAAAGCGTTAAGTCAGCCCAGTCTCGCGCAGGCGACAAAAACCTTAGCTAACCCAGAGCATCGCGCCGCTGAGTTGGCCTTAGCCCGAGCTGCCGTCACCGTGGTTAAAGGGGCAACGGCGTTACCGTTAACCTTTGCGGGTAAAAAAACCGTCTTGTTAATGCCTGATACCAGTAAGGGCCGAGTGTTGCAGCAACATTTGCAGCAACTTGGCGCGAATAGCGCTGATATCACGGTGATCAGTTTAGTGCAGCTTAATTTAGATCAGGCCAAGCAACAGATTGCCGCAGCTGATCAGGTCATCGCGGCTTTTATTTCACCCATGCAGTCTTTAGCCGAAATGGGCGGTATGGACGATCTTGCTGCGAATACGAATTTGGCTGAGGCGTATCAAAAGCAGCAGCGTTATTTTTATCAGTTATTGGAATATGGTGCCGCGTTAAAGAAAGATCAGACCTTTGTCAGTTTGCGCTCACCTTACGAAATCAGCCTGTATGCACCCTTAGTGCAGCGCACCATCGCGACTTATGCCTACCATAACTGGCAACAGCAAGATGGTAGCTTAGTCAGCCCAATTTATCAGGCTCTGGCCGAAGTGTTGGTGGGGCAGCGCCAAGCCACGGGCCAATTACCGGTCACGTTGCCGCTGAGTATGCCTGCGGTCACGGCGGGCCAATAGGCATGTTTGGTGTGCGCCAACACTGCCAAGCCATTTTGGCGCAACAGCCCGCGGGCCGTTTGTTGGCGCTGGATATATTGCGCGGCTTGGCCATTATGGCCATGGTATTGGTGAATAACCCAGGCAGTTGGCAATATATCTATGCGCCGCTACGCCATGCCGAATGGCATGGCTGGACCGTGACCGATCTGATCTTTCCGGCTTTTATCATTATGGTCGGCATGTCGATCCAGCTGAGCTTGCGGCAAAAAATAGCGCAAACCAAGCTTGAGGTCATTCAAGCCGGCGCACTACGTGCATTAAAACTGTATTTGCTGGGACTATTTTTGGTGCTGTTTTATTATAACTTTCGCGATCCGGCTTACAATTATCTGCAGCAAAAACTGCTAACGGTTCGTTGGTTTGGTGTATTACAACGCATCGCCTTGGTGTACTTTTGTACCTTATTAATTGTGCTGTATTGCGGCACCCGAGCGCGAGTGCTGTGGCTGGTGGGCTTATGTGTAGTTTATCTCGCTTTGATGCAATACATGCCGTATCAGGACGCGCAAGGGCAACAATTTGTTGGGCTTTGGCAATTTGGCAATAATTTTGCCGCCTGGCTGGATCATCAGATACTCGGCGCGCAGCATGTGTTTTTTCGAAGCGCTACCCCCTTTGCGTTTGATCCCGAAGGCTTATTAAGCACTTTACCGGCCATCAGCAGCTGTTTACTGGGCGTGGTGATGGCGCAACTTTTACAAAGTGACCAGCCTCTCGCGTTTAAAATTCGTTTACTGGCTTTAGCCGGCGTGGCGATGGTATGGATTGCCGAACTCGCCCATCCGCTGTTACCCATTAATAAAATGCTATGGACCCCCACCTTTGTGTTGTTGAGCACCGGTTACACCGCGTTATTGCTGGCGGTGATTCTTTGGCTTACCGAGATTAAACGTTATCGCTTGTGGGGGGCACCGTTAGTGGTGTTTGGCGTTAATGCTATTTTGTTTTTTATGTTAGCGGGGGTGGCAGCTCGCATCTTATCCATGCTGCCAGTGGCAGGGACGACTTTGGGGAATAGCTTATTTCGGGAAGTTTTTCAGCCGTTATTCGGTAATTACAATGGTTCGTTAGCCTTTGCGTTGTGCTTTTTAGCGATAGCGTATCTGGGCATGTTGGCTTTGTATCGGCGCGGTTTTATTTTTAAGGTGTAAGAAATGCCACGCGGGATAACAGCTGTTGACCTGGTGTTGACAGTAGCCATAGCAATAAAATGCAGTTGGCTAATACGATAAGCCAAAACTCACGCTGAAACAGTGGCTTACTGCGTTTGTGTGCGAGTTTTTTCTGGGCAAATAACGCCCCTGGCCAGCCGCCAATTAAGCTAAACATTTGTAAGCTTTCTTCAGGTAAGCGCTGACTTTGCCTTGCAATGGCCGCGTTTTTATCCGCTTGATATAACCAATAAGTAAAGATACTGACCTCGATATAAAGGATCGGTAAGATATACGGCAAGGTACCAAACAATAAACTGATAATCACCAGCATTAAAAAGGCCGCCCGAAAATACAGCGCCAGATCTTTAGCATACTCTAAGTCGACGGTATTTTTCGGGATAACAAGACGTTCTTTGGGGGGGGCAATTGTTGCGCTACTGTCGATGCTTAAGCTAACCGCAATTGGCCGACCTTTTTTATCTGTACCCAGGCCAAAACGCAGCAGATCACCCTCAGCAGGCCGGTGTTTTGGCTGAGCAAAATCGCGGATATGAAAAAAAAGTTTCTGGTTCGTTTGCTCACAAAACAAAAAACCAAAGCCTTTTTTGTCTTGCCAGAAAACGACCTTGCCTGTCAGTTGCATCAACTACACCTCACTGACCCAGCAAATGGCTGTATAGGGATCAGTGTAGCAGAAACGGCCAACATTGTTTACTTCCGGCTCTGTAAACGCATCGATAAATCAATAGCCGTAACATGCTTGGTTAAAGCACCGCTGGAAATAAAGTCGACACCGGTGGCCGCAAGGGCGCTAAGGTTTTCGCTAGTAATATTGCCAGACACTTCCAATTTAGCTTGGCCTGCGGTCAGCATTACCGCTTGTTGAATATCGGGCAAACTAAAGTTATCTAACATAATAATATCAGCTTGAGCACTGAGCGCTTCGGCTAACTCGGTGAGGCTCTCGACTTCAACTTCAATCGGTTTGCCTGGAAAATTAATACGGGCTGTTTGCACGGCGTTGCTAATCGTACCCGCGGCAGCGATATGATTTTCTTTAATTAAGAACGCGTCGAACAAACCAAAACGATGGTTTAAGCCGCCGCCGCAGCTTACCGCATATTTCTGGGCAAAGCGCAGACCAGGCAGGGTTTTACGGGTATCCAGTAATCGGGTGTTGCTGCCTGCTAAAAACTGCACATAATGTGCCGTCGTGGTGGCGGTGCCGCTGAGCAATTGTAAAAAGTTAAGTGCACTGCGCTCTCCGGTAAGCAACACACTGGCTGGGCCAGTTAAAGTACACAACAGGCTGTTGGCTGCCACTTGGTCGCCATCGGCAACATGCCAACGCACGCTGACGTCGGCACTAAGTTGTTTAAATACCTCATCAACAAAAGCCGTGCCACAGATCACACAATCTTCACGCGTGATAATAGTGGCATCTGCATATTGCTGAGGGGGGATCAACGATGCGGTGATATCGCCTAAAGCAAGCGGTTGCAGACCTAAGTCTTCCGCTAGCGCAGTAGTGACCGCACGCGGAATTTCGTTGGCTAATAACGGGTGAGCAAAGGGTACGACGTGTCTGTTCATAAGTTAAATGCGCTGGATAAGTGTGAGTTCATTGCCTTGTTGCCGGAATTCTAACTGTTTTAGGGCGCTCATACCTAACAAAATCTCTGAGCCGGCTAAATTAGGTACTATGCTGGCTGGCACATTATGTAAGGTTATTAGGCCAAGCTTTAGTTCGGCAATTTCGCTGCGCCAGGCGGTAGTGACACCGTTAGCCGTGGCGACGCGCATCTCGGCGCCCTTAGGCAAGCCTAATTCTGCCGCTGCACTGGCGGAGATCGCTACCGTGGTGGCGCCAGTATCCAGTAAAAAATCGATGGGTTTGCCATTGATCAAAGCGACACCTAAATAGTGCCCTGCACGGTTTCGTGCTAATTTCGTGGTGATTTCATTGGCAGAAACGCTGCTTTGGAGTTGTTGGTTCGGGTTTTGTTGCTTACTCAGATAATCTTGAAAAAACCAAAACAACGCACCCGCCAGCAGCAGCCAAGTGATCAACGTAAAAAATTTACCAAATGCAGAACTGACTTCAGGTGCTTGCATAAATGTAATCCAGCATTGACAATAGCCCAACAGCTTACTGAGACAGCCGTAAAAAGGCAAAAATTCCCCATGAGTCGCTTTGCAAGCCCCATGCCCCATTTAATTCAACGGCCATGCAGTCATTTTGATGCACGACCGGATGATACTGAAATAAACTTACTGGTGATCCACAATATTAGTTTACCCGCCGGTCATTTTTGTCAGGATCCGCGCCACAGTTATGTTGATGCCTTATTTAGTGGCACCTTGGATTGTCGCGCGCATCCTAGTTTTGCTGATTTGCAGGGACTGCGCGTGGCGGCCCATTGCGTGATTTGGCGCGACGGACAAATTTTCCAATACGTGCCTTTTGAGATGCGAGGCTGGCATGCCGGTCAAAGCAGTTTTGCCGGTCAGCCAAGATGTAATGACTATTCGATAGGTATTGAGTTAGAAGGCACGGACGAGATACCCTATACTGAACAGCAATATAGTAGTTTGCTGCGGTTAACACGGAGTTTGCTGCAGCAGTATCCAGCGATAACCCTGGATCGGATTGTTGGCCATTGTGATATTGCACCAGGCCGCAAGACCGATCCCGGAGCCGCTTTTGATTGGCAGCGTTATAAACAAGCGCTAAAGGAGAACAAGGCATGACTTTAATTAGTATGTTACTGGCATTAATTATTGAACGGCTTTCTGTACGCAGTGATGCATGGCAAGCCCGACCTTACTGTCAGGCATATTTAAAACTGACTGCAGGCTCAGGATTGAGCAAATTAGCCGAGCATAGCTTAGGTCGTTACCTGTGGCTGCTATTACCTGGGTTAGTCATTGCATTGATCTTGCATTTTGTGGATAGCCGTTTAATCAGCTTAATAGTGAATACCCTAGTGTTGTTAGTGGCGATTGGCTGTTGGCATTATCGGCAACTGTATAAGCAGTTTTTGAATGCACAAGAACGTGGCGATGATGAAGCGGCTTATTTAGCTATGCAGCAAATTCGTCAAGACAGTGCCAGCAAAGTGGATGACAGCAACGGTTTACTGTTGGTCTGGTTAAACTTTCGCTATTACGCGGCGGTTGTGTTCTGGTTTTTAGTACTGGGTGCTTTTGGTGCCGTGACTTATGCATTATTACGTCATGTACAAGAGCAACCTCAGCTGAAAGATGAGCGCGATGATCAGGTCGAGACGGTTGATGCCTTAGATGAAAGCGAAACCGCAGCCACCGACAACTACAGCTCTGTCAACGCTGACAATGCTGAAGCAACGCCAAAAGATGCGGTGCATTATTTACTGTTTTGGGCAGATTGGTTCCCTGCGCGTTTATTCGGGTTAGGTTTTGCGCTAGTGGGGCATTTCTCGCGTGCTTCCAATGCGCTGTTAGGCTATTTCCTCGACTTTACCGCAGATAATCAGCAAGTGATTACTGATGTGGCTAAAGCGGCCGAGCCGATCGTTGATGTACCTCAGCAAGTCAGTGATGACACCAGTAGTATGGTGCAACTCGCAAAACGCAATATGCTGTTCTTTTTAGCTTTTACCGCTATTTTGACATTAAGCGGATGGATTAGTTAATCGTAAGTGTTTTGCCAAGCAGGGCGCACAGCGCAATAGGGTCAGTGTTCAGTCTGACAATATTGTACTGGCGCCTTTTTTTATGCGTAAAGCCTTATCTGGCTGCCCGTGAACTTGTCAGACCATTTAGCTTAGTATCGATTGGTGCCACATTTTATCGAGCTAAAACTCTAAATATTTTTGCTTTTGCTATTCCTTGCAATCTCTGCTTTATTTACATACTGGTGTGAAACTGATAGCCTAGCGCATAATAATGAAAAATTGGTAATACCAATTTACAATAATGCGGCAACTTGCCGTAAACAGGTAGCAGAACGTTTGACTCGCAATGACTGATTTAAAAATTAAGCCGGCAAAATTGTCCGATCGCATTGTCGAGCAACTCGAGAACCTGTTGCTTGAAGGCAGCTTTTCGCCAGGTCAAAAATTGCCCTCTGAGCGCGAGTTAGCCGAGCGGTTTGATGTGTCACGCCCCTCATTACGTGAAGCCATTCAAAAACTAGAAGCCAAAGGGTTAGTGAGTCGGCGTCAAGGTGGCGGCACCTATATCAAAGATACCTTGGCTGTGGGCTTAACGGATCCGCTATTTGAGCTGATTAGCCGACACCCTGAATCACAATTCGATCTGCTAGAATTTCGGCATGCCCTAGAAGGCATCAGTGCCTATTATGCAGCGTTACGGGGTACTGAGGCTGATCACATAAAAATCAAAACCTTATACGAAGATATTTGTCGAACGCAACAGCAGCAAGATATAGATGCTCAGGCCATGGCGGTCGGGCAGTTTTATTTAGCAGTCGCTGAAGCATCACATAATGTCGTATTACTTCATCTTGTTCGTGGCTTAACGCCGTTAGTTGAGCAAAATGTCCGTTTAAATTTAGCCGCCTTGCAGCACAGTGAAGGCATTGCCGAAAAGCTTAATGAGCATCGGCAACGGTTAATGCAAGCGGTGATAAATGGCGAGCCGGAATTGGCGCGTCAGGCCAGTAATGGTCACTTAGCCTTTATTGAAGAAGCTTTGTTAGAAGTCGGCAAAGAACGTTCGCGGATAGAACGTTCTTTGCGCCGTTCACAGCAAGCATAATTTTTTTAGCACGCCACGGGCGTGATTAACCATAGGAAACCTCGATATGTCTGAAGTCAGTAAGGTTGACATCGACGCTTTAGAAACCAAAGAGTGGCTGGAAGCGTTGGAGTCAGTGGTGCGTACCGAAGGGGTAGAGCGGGCGCAGTTTTTGCTGGAGCAAGTGCTAGAGCAAGCTCGGTTGGATGGTGTGGATATGCCTACCGGTGTGACCACCAACTATATCAATACTATCCCACCACAGCAGGAACCGGCTTACCCTGGCGATGTTAACTTGGAAAGACGTATTCGTTCGGTGATCCGTTGGAATGCTATCATGATCGTGCTGCGTGGCTCGAAAAAAGATCTGGAACTCGGTGGCCACATGGCGTCGTTCCAATCTTCAGCGGCGTTTTACGAAACCTGTTTTAACCACTTTTTCCGTGCACCAAATGAAAAAGATGGCGGCGATTTAGTGTATTACCAAGGCCACATTTCACCGGGTATCTATGCTCGCGCCTTTGTGGAAGGCCGTTTAACGGCTGAGCAACTGGATGGTTTCCGCCAAGAAGTCGATGGCAATGGTTTATCCAGCTACCCACACCCGAAATTAATGCCGGAATTCTGGCAATTCCCAACAGTATCAATGGGATTAGGCCCAATCGCTTCTATTTACCAAGCCCGTTTCTTAAAGTATTTGCACGGCCGTGGTTTAAAAGATACCAGTGCACAGCGCGTTTATGCCTTCTTAGGTGATGGTGAAATGGATGAGCCAGAATCACGCGGTGCAATCAGCTTTGCCGCCCGTGAGAAGCTGGGCAACTTATGCTATTTAGTGAACTGTAACTTACAGCGCTTAGACGGCCCGGTTATGGGTAACGGTAAAATCATCCAAGAATTGGAAGGTTTATTCCGAGGCGCTGGTTGGAACGTGATTAAAGTGGTCTGGGGTCGTGGCTGGGATAAATTACTGGCAAAAGATACCACCGGTAAATTATTACAGTTAATGAACGAAACCATTGACGGTGATTACCAAACGTATAAAGCGAATGACGGCGCCTATGTGCGTAAACATTTCTTCGGACGTTATCCAGAAACGGCTGCTTTAGTGGCCGATATGACCGATGAAGAAATCTTTGCACTGAAGCGTGGCGGTCACGAGCCATCAAAACTGTATGCCGCCTTTAAAGCCGCGCAAGAGTGTACCGATAAACCTACGGTTATCTTAGCGAAAACGGTGAAAGGCTATGGTATGGGTGATGCCGCTGAAGGTAAAAACATCGCTCACCAAGTGAAAAAGATGGACATGACGCACGTGCTGCAATTACGCAAGCGCCTGGGTTTAGAAGATTACATCACTGAAGAAAAAGTGAACGAGTTATCTTACATCACCTTGCCAGAAGGCTCGCCTGAGTTGGAATACTTACACGCGCGTCGTAAAGCCTTACATGGTTATACGCCGGTGCGGTTACCGAACTTCACCAAGCCACTTACGTTACCTGAACTGTCTGCGTTTGACAGCCTGTTAGAAGAGCAAAAACGTGAAGTGTCTACCACCATGGCTTACGTGCGTGCGCTAAATATTTTGTTAAAAGACAAAAATATTGGTCAGCAAATTGTGCCTATTATTGCTGATGAAGCCCGTACCTTTGGTATGG
The DNA here is from genome assembly GCF_020819615.1 of Rheinheimera sp. UJ51. Taxonomy (NCBI): domain Bacteria; kingdom Pseudomonadati; phylum Pseudomonadota; class Gammaproteobacteria; order Chromatiales; family Chromatiaceae; genus Rheinheimera; species Rheinheimera sp. UJ51. The sequence continues at coordinate 38,778 of NZ_JAJHOG010000012.1, read as the reverse complement.
AAGGCTTATTCCGTCAAATTGGTATTTACAACCCAGGTGGTCAGAACTACACGCCAGAAGATCGCTCGGTCGTCAGTTATTACAAAGAAGACGTGGGTGGTCAGGTATTACAAGAAGGGATTAATGAGCTGGGCGCCATGTCTTCATGGGTTGCTGCGGCCACTTCTTATAGCACCAACGATTTACCGATGATCCCATTCTATATTTACTACTCGATGTTTGGTTTCCAACGTGTTGGTGATATGGCATGGTTAGCAGGCGATCAGCAAGCACGTGGTTTCTTATTAGGCGCCACTGCCGGTCGCACTACCTTAAACGGTGAAGGTTTACAGCACGAAGATGGTCACAGCCATATTCTGGCTAGCACAGTACCTAATTGTATTTCTTACGATCCAACTTATGCCTATGAAGTCGCGGTGATCCTGCAAGATGGTATTCGCCGCATGTACGGTGAAGCGCAAGAAAACATCTATTATTACATCACGGTAATGAATGAAAACTACCACCACCCAGCAATGCCAAAAGGCGCTGAGGAAGGCATTCGTAAAGGTATCTACAAGTTAGAATCTTTTAACGGCGGTCGCGGTAAGGTGCAGTTGCTAGGTTCAGGCACCATCTTAAATGAAGTGCGTAAAGCGGCAGATATTTTGAGCAAAGACTATGACGTCGCCTCAGATGTTTACTCGGTCACTTCGTTTAACGAATTAGCCCGTGATGGCCAAGATTGTGAGCGCTTTAACATGCTGCATCCTGATGCGGCAGAAAAAGTGCCCTATGTTGCCACGGTAATGAACAAAGCACCGGCCATTGCTGCCACGGATTACATGAAAAACTATGCTGACCAAATCCGGGCTTTTGTACCTGCTAATGCTTATAAAGTGTTGGGTACAGATGGTTTTGGTCGCTCGGATAGCCGTGAAAACCTGCGTCGTCACTTCGAAGTGAATGCCGGTTATATCGTGGTTGCCGCGTTAAATGAATTGGCGAAGCAAGGCGAGTTGAAAAAAGCGGTAGTGGCCGAGGCCATTAAGAAATTTGGCATCGACGCCGACAAAACCAACCCGCTGTACGCATAAGAGGATTTGTCATGACGATTGAAATTCAGGTACCGGATATCGGTGCAGATGAAGTTGAAGTTACCGAGATCCTGGTGAAGGTGGGCGATAAAGTCGCTGCCGACCAATCGCTACTAAGCGTGGAAGGTGACAAAGCTTCTATGGAAGTACCTGCTGAGCAAGCAGGTGAAGTCGCAGAGATTTTAGTAAAAGTAGGCGATAAGGTGAAAACCGGTAGTCTGATTATGCGCTTTGCAAGTGCGGCTGCCGCAGTACCCGCCAAAGCGGAATCAGCGCCGGCACCCGCAGCAGCAAAAGAATCCGCTGCCACTAGCGAATTAAAAGAAGTACAAGTGCCCGATATCGGCGGTGATGAAGTTGAAGTTACCGAAGTGATGGTGAAAGTAGGCGACAGCGTAAAAGCGGATCAATCACTGCTTAACGTTGAAGGCGATAAAGCCGCGATGGAAGTGCCAGCACCCTTTGCCGGTGTGGTGAAAGAAATCAAGGTACAAACTGGCGCTAAAGTGAAAACCGGTAGCCTGATTATGGTGTTTGAAGTGGCAGCTAGCGGTGCAAGTACCGACAAAGCTGAAACGGCAGCGCCAGCCAAGGCCGAGCCTGCTGCAGCACCCGCTGCCAATGAGTTAAAAGACGTGCAAGTGCCGGATATCGGCGGTGATGAAGTTGAAGTTACCGAAGTGATGGTGAAAGTAGGTGATAGCGTAAAAGCGGATCAATCTATTCTTAACGTAGAAGGCGATAAAGCGGCGATGGAAGTGCCCGCCCCGTTTGCCGGTGTGGTAAAAGAAATCAAAGTTCAAGCCGGTAGCAAAGTGAAAACCGGTAGTTTGGTGATGGTGTTTGAAGTGGCCGGTAAAGCGCCTGCTGCCAGTGCACCTGCGGCTGAAAAAGCGGCTACACCCGCTCCGGCTCCTGCCAGTTCAGCCCCAGCTGCGGCTAGTACACCTGCAGCGAGCAACGATGGCTTTGTAGAAAACAGTGCCTATGCCCATGCTTCACCGGTGATCCGCCGTTTAGCTCGCGAATTTGGCATTAACTTAGCCAAGGTGAAAGGATCTGCCCGTAAAGGTCGCATCGTTAAAGAAGATGTGCAGAATTACGTTAAGCAACTGGTGAAACAAGCAGAAAGCGGTAGCGCAGCGAGTAGCGGTGCAGCCACTGGCGGCAACAATATGGGCTTCGATTTATTGGCTTGGCCAAAAGTCGATTTTGCCAAATTTGGTGAAGTGGAAGCGAAGCCGCTATCACGTATTCAGAAATTGTCGGGTGCTAACTTGCATCGTAACTGGGTGCGCATTCCACATGTTACACAGTTTGATGAAGCGGATATCACAGGCTTAGAAGAATTCCGTAAAGAGCAAAATGCGCTGGCTGATAAGAAGAAAATGGGTGTTAAATACACGCCGTTAGTTTTCATCATGAAAGCCGTAGCGAAAGCTCTGGAAGAATTCCCCACCTTCTGCAGCTCGCTGTCTGAAGATGGCGCTAGCTTAATCATGAAGAAGTACATTCACTTAGGTATTGCCGTTGATACACCCAATGGTTTGGTGGTGCCGGTAGTGCGTGATGTGAACAAGAAGGGCGTGATTGAGCTATCGCGTGAGCTGCAAGAGATTTCGGTGAAAGCACGTGAAGGCAAGTTAACCTCAAGCGATATGCAAGGGGGGTGCTTTACTATCTCTAGCTTAGGTGGCATTGGTGGTACGGCGTTTACGCCTATTGTTAATGCGCCGGAAGTGGCCATTTTAGGTGTCTCAAAATCTGAGATTAAACCGAAATGGAACGGTAAAGAGTTCGAACCGAAGCTAATGTTGCCTTTATCCGTTTCTTACGACCATCGCGTGATTGATGGCGCGTTAGCGGCGCGTTTTACGGCCACTTTGGCGGGTTATCTGGCTGATATACGTCAGATAATCATGTAACAGCGTGCGGCAGCAGCGTTGAAACACGCTGTTGTCGCGGTTTAGGCGGCTAAAAATGCCGCTTTAGCCAAAAGTAGCGCGACAATGTGCGGCACGAATGTTAAAATTCAGCCACTTTTTTCGCCTGATAGCCGTGCCCTACACCGCGCTGTCAGAAAACCGACCCGATGATAAAAGGTAAAATGATGAGCAACGAAATTAAAACCCAAGTGGTAGTGCTGGGCGCTGGCCCTGGCGGTTACTCTGCGGCCTTCCGTGCGGCAGATTTAGGCTTAGAAGTGACGTTAGTTGAAGCACGCAGCACCTTAGGTGGCGTGTGTTTAAATGTTGGCTGTATTCCGTCTAAAGCGCTGTTACACGTTGCAAAAGTGATTGATGATGCACGTGATATGGCATCTCATGGTGTGACCTTTGGTGCACCAGAAATCGATTTAGATAAAATCCGTGCGTGGAAAGACAAAGTGATTGGTCAATTGACCAATGGCTTAGGCGGCATGGCGAAAATGCGTAAAGTGAAAGTAGTTAATGGTTACGGTAAATTCACTGGCGCAAATACCTTACAAGTTGGCGATACCACCATTACCTTTGAACAAGCGATTATTGCTGCCGGTTCTGAGCCAGTCGCCTTACCGTTTATTCCAAAAGATGATGACCGTGTGATCGACTCTACTGGCGCACTGGAATTAAAAGATATTCCAGGCGAAATGCTGGTATTAGGTGGCGGTATCATCGGTTTAGAAATGGGTACTGTGTACCGTGCTCTAGGTTCTAAAGTGTCTGTGGTTGAGTTTGCTGATCAGTTAGTGCCTGCAGCAGATGCCGATATCGTTAAAGCGTACACCAAGTACAACAGCAAAAACTTCAACATCATGTTGTCGACCAAGGTGACTGGGGTTGAAGCCAAAGATGATGGCTTGTATGTCACGTTCGAAGGTAAAAACGCACCGAAAGACCCAGTACGTTACGACAAAATCTTAGTCGCGGTAGGTCGTAAGCCTAACGGTAACTTAGTTGATGCAGCAAAAGCCGGTGTTAATGTTGACGAGCGTGGCTTTATTAATGTTGATAAGCAACTGCGCACTAACGTTGGCCATATTTATGCTATCGGTGATGTCATTGGTCAGCCGATGTTAGCGCACAAAGCGGTACATGAAGGTCATGTAGCGGCTGAAGTCATTTCTGGTTTAAAACACTTCTTTGACCCACGCTGCATCCCATCAGTAGCCTATACCGACCCAGAAATGGCTTGGACAGGTGTCACTGAGAAAGAAGCGAAAGAGCAAGGCTTAAAAGTAGAAACGGCAACCTTCCCTTGGGCCGCTTCTGGCCGGGCGATTGCCTCAGCGCGTACTGAAGGTTTCACCAAGCTGATTTTCGACAAAGAAACGCACCGTATCCTCGGTGGCGCTATTGTCGGTATCAATGCCGGTGAAATGTTAGGCGAAATTTGTTTAGCGGTTGAAATGGGTGCTGATGCGGAAGATATCGCGTTAACTATTCATGCTCACCCAACCTTAAACGAGTCTATCGGTTTAGCGGCAGAGATCTACGAAGGTTCAATCACCGACTTGCCCAACCCGAAAGCGAAGAAGAAGTAATTGCTTCTTCACTAAAAAAGGCGCCGTTCGGCTAATGCCGGTCAGTTAAGCTGGCCGGCATTTTTCTTTCGGACAGGGTATTTCTGCTTACTCGACTTTAGGCAGCGAGGATAACATCGCTCTCGGCGTCCAGGTAGTAAGAAGTAGGACGCCATTTCGGTAATATTCATCACCACTTTTGGAACTCTTCCCGGCGAAACATAGGGCAATGTTGCTAACTGAAATATGATGTAACTTGCTGATTCTTTGAAACTCAGTTGGCTTGGCGTAATATCTTTACCTAACGAGGCGGCCATAAGGACCATCTGATATCGGATCAGGTTATAGGCCAGTAATACCCCCCACATCTCTTGTTTCACCATATCGGGCTTTCTTGAACGTAGCGTGTAGGTGTTTTGTAGCATTGACTGTTTTATCTCCCTGAAACCCAGTTCGATTTCCCAGCGAGTCGAGTACAAATCAACAATGTCAGCGGCAGGAAAACGCATCGGGTCTACCAAAGAGCAGAGTATTTTGACTTCTTTGTCTTTAATGGTTTTAGTGAGTAATCTCGCTTCAATTGTATGCGGTAAGTCTGCGAACTTCTTACGTGACTGAGGCGTTGTGGTCAATCTTACCAGTTGATCCTGTTTGCCCAATGACCGAATGACTTCATACTGTGTATGCTTCTTCAATGGCAGTAACCAATGGCGTTGTTCACCTGTGCTTTGCCACTTATAAAGCAAACCCAGTGAGTAAAACCCCTTATCGAATATTGTCAGAGAGTTATCACTGGTATGCGGGATTAAGTCCTCAGCTAAATTCATCTCATTAGTATCAACGCTGTCAAACCGGCTGGCAGTGAGCAGATGACTCGTTAACTCCATCTGACATACCATTCGAATTTGTGGATAGCAGGCTTCACCCGTTTGTGACCTTGTTCTGGCGAATGCGGCACTATTCTCGGGTGTATCTTCGGTGCGAAACACGACACCATCCACACCTAATAGCGTTAATCCGCACCAATTGGGATGGTCAGCTTGCTGATTCCAATGTCCGGCGGTGAGGTTAAATATATGCTCTATCGCTTCGTAGCCTAAGCGCTGTCTGGCTTGGACGATGGCACTTGGCGCAACATAAGGTACTTTGCCAGGCAGCAATATATCCATCTGAGATACAAGCTGTTTTATGGACATATTACGAAACAGAGCCATCCCCAATACTGCCCATACCATTTGCTCCATGGGAAGACGGCGAGTTCTGATGGTAGATACACCGGCAATACTAAGCCCTGTTTCAATAAGTCCAGGGTCTAAAACATCTGACAAACTATCAAAGTTAACGGTATGACTATTTACTAAAACGGTTTCCAGCGCTTGGCTAATATGCATAAAAAAGCCTACAGAGTTCATTCTGTAGGCCTTTATATACCAACCACTGGATCGGTCAACCGATCTGAAAAGTTCTTAACTGATCGGCATTAGCCGTTCGGCGCCTTTTTTGTGTCTGATGCCTAAGTATTTAAGCTTTAGCAACAAAACAATGCTGCTTCACGTGCTCTGCAATACCTACACCGGCTTCAGACATGGTTAAGTAGGTTTGATCAGCACCTGCGCTGATAATGTCTTTGGCTTCATCATCATGCATGCTGTGGGAAACGATAAAACCACTAAAACCTGTATCACGGAGTTTTTTCGCAGCGATAGATTTGGCCTCAACATCGTTCATGCTGAGGATCACCGCTTTGACTTGGCCAAAATCTAAGCCCTGCCAGAACACTTGGTCTTCAGCATCAGCGTAAAAAATATGAATGCCTTTTTTCTGATGAGCCGCCACTTTGGCGGGATCGGAGTCCATGGCAATAATTTTGTGTGAATTAATTAAGTAGCTATAGGCCGAGGTGCCGGTGCGGCCCATGCCCATAATCAGCACTTCGGCATCGCCAAGCGACACCGGTTGCTCATCGGGGTGGTGGCTGTTACGTTCAAATTTAAGTAACTGACGGCATAGTTTGTCATATAACGGGTGCGCAATACGATTCAGCGGTGCAGAAATAACAAAAGATAATGCCACCGTAAGGGCCAGCGGGATCAACCATTCGGGTAACACCACACTGGCGACAATTAGGCCGAATTCACTGTAGTTAGTTAGGCTGATACTGGTTAAAAAAGCACTGCGTGCTCTGAGTTTGAACATCACTAGCAGTAAGAAGAACAGAATGGCTTTCAGCGGTAACAGTAAGGTCATGACCCCGGCAAATAACCAAGCATTTGCGTCTGGTAAGCCATCAATGCCTATTTGTAAAAAGAAGCCAACAAGGAAAAACTCTTTAATACTCCACAGTGACTTTGACAACTCGCCGGCCCGAGGATGTTTGGCTAACATGGCACCAAATACCAGCGCACCAAGCTCAGAGCTTAATCCCACCAATTCAAAGCCTTGCCCACCAATCACTAAAGCTAAAAGTAAGCCAAATAAAATCAGTAAGTCTTCATGGCCGCTGGCGTCTAGCAGTTTATACAGTATTGGACGTAACAGCGGTAAGCCAAAGACCAGTAGTGCCCAAGGTGAGGGGGTGGTGCCACTGGCTAGACTCATCACTAACAGGGCCAGTAAGTCTTGAACAATTAAGATACCGATAGCCACGCGACCATGAAAAGCACGTAGTTCACGTTTACTTTCTAACACTTTAGCGGCAAGTACGGTGCTAGAAAAGGCTAAAGCCACTGCCAGCATCAGTGCTTGATACCAGCTCACGTCAAAGATAAACAGCGTTGCTGGCAGGATGAGTACGATAGATAAGGCAAAGTGTAATGTGCTGCCACCGAGCACTTCAGGTTTGCTTAAACTGCGGACATTAAGCTTTAAACCTACCGTAAATAACAGCAGTAATACGCCCAGATGGGCAATATGATGAATAATTGAAGGGCCTTCTGGCGGCATACTGATATCGGTAGCCGTAGCGGAGATAGCGAAACCTGCCACTAAATACCCTATTAAAGGAGGCAAACCAATAGCCCGAACTACAAGGCCAAGTGAAAAAGCAAATCCTATCCAAATTGCCTCAAGCATGCTTATTCCTGTTTTATTACTGCGATTAACATTAAGAATATCTTAAATTATTCAAAGATTAAAATGATTAGCCCGCAGATTAAACTTTTGTCTGGCAGTTGCTAACGTCAACCCGCTGAATTTCAACATTAAAGGGCTTGAGTGACAAGGTGTTGATAGTGTTGGGTTTGGTTACGGCCTTGCTTTTTCGCTTGATACAGCGCGTTATCTGCTTGGGTGATGAGATGCTGCCAGTTTGGCTCACCATCAGTATAAGTGCTAACACCAACACTAACAGTGGCTTTCGCTTGCGGGCAGTCAATGGCGCAGCTTTGTTCCACTTGTATTCTGATGCGCTCAGCAATGTGCAGCGCGGCCTGACTATCGGTATTCGGTAAACAGATTAAAAACTCTTCGCCGCCATAGCGAAAAATGGAGTCATAACCACGCAGTTCCGATTGTGCGACATAAGCGATATGTGCAATCACCTTATCACCGGCGACATGGCCAAAGAGATCATTGACCTGTTTAAAATGATCAATGTCTAACATAACGAGACTACAACATTGCTTCAGACGTTGGCTACGTTGTAGTTCGGTTTGTAATTTTTCGTTCAGCAGCCAACGGTTAAACACACCGGTCAAGGCATCGCGATCAGCAATGTGCTGCAAAGCGATATGCTGCTGTCGATAGACTAAATACAGACAACTACCAAAGGTTAGCAGGCTAAAAGCGGTGATAGCAAAGTAGCCAAGACCAATCATTATTTGGCTGGAATGTTGCGTAAATATGCCTGATAAATCGAGTGAAAACAGAATGTAACGGCTGCAAAGCTGAATAATATTAAAAAGAAAAGCCATACTAAAACAGATATATACAGCGCGCAGCTCACGGTTTTTCTGGCGAATTAATAATCGAAGCGCCATAACATTTAACACAATACTAATGGGCAAATTGAGCAATAAGCGATTGGCCGAAGAGGCTTGTGCCAATTCGGTTAGGTTGATGGCATAGGTTAAAATGACAATAGCGAGTAACCAGCCAACCTTAAATTTGCGTTGTGTTTGTTCGTAAAGCCCGGCCAACAAAAATAAATAGATACCCATGTAACAGGTGTTGGGTATAGCAGGGTTGAGCCAATAGGGGAGATCAAAACCAGAACGGCTGAAAATACCAATTGTTGAGTTTATCCATAAACAGCTGCTCGCAAAAAACCAATACAGTAAAAACAGCTGCTTATTTTGTTTATATAACAGAATAAGCAGGAGGCTGGCGGCGATCCCTAAAAACAGATTGACGTAATTCAGGGTCAGGATGTCCATACTTACTGCTCCTGCGGCTAATGCGACTTTAAATGTAACACAGTATTGGATAATGAGTATGGCAAAAATCTCAGGCGGTAGAAGCTATTAGGGTAAGTTGCGGTGGTGATGACTCCACAATCATTGCTATGGGTTATCTGCTTTATCTTTATCAGGAAAATTCGTTACGGCAGCAGCATAACGTCGAGCCTGGCGTTAAGTGCTGCTGTCACTGTTCGATTATTGATGTTTGCCTACCGTCCAATTATCGCAGGCGAGTAAGGCTGTAGCAGAGGCAATCGCGCCTTCTTCTAGTGTTGTTGCCATGGAGTCATTCCAGCGATTGAGATAACCAAACAATGCAATGACGCCCATCATTTCCACAATTTCGCCGTCATCCCAATGTTTTTTCATTTCAGTTTGGATAGCCTCATCAACCGCGTTAGGCACTTGTGAGGCGGCGAGTGATAACTCAAGAGCGGCACGCTCAGCCGCTGAAAACGCCGGATGGCTGCGAAATGCCCAGATATTTTCAAGTTGTTCTTCAGCGGCACCATAGCGCTCTGCGGCACGAATGGTATGGGCCTGGCAATAACGACAACCGGTAGCGTTACTCGATACATAAGCAATTAAGCGTTTCAGTGCAGAGGTTACCCGGCCTTGATTCGCCATGACCGCCATATTTAATTGGATAAACGCTTTAGCAATGGCAGGACGGTGGCTCATGGTCAGAACCGAGTTAGGGCAAAAACCCAGTGTTTCATTAAAAAACGCGGCTAACTCAGCAACGTCGGGGTTAGCATCGGCGGGTAGAGGGGGGATAAAAGCCATAGGGACAGTTCCTGTTGTTATTAGAATATGCGTATTCGGCGATTGATTAAAAAGAGCCTATGCCAGTGGCGCGTAGTTCGTGCATTTACGGGCGTGGCAGCGCTTTACGTGGTCGAAATCGCTGCCACAGTAAGACAAAACCGGTCAAGCTAAAGAGTAACGCACTGCCAGAAAAGCCGATCAACAACGGAGTGTTAAAGTTACTGCGTTCTTGATAGTCCATAATATGCAGCATCCAGAAAAAATCGAACAGGCGCCAACTGTCTGTACGAACACGACTAATAGCGCCCGAGGCGGGATCGAGATAAAAACGGCTATTGCCCTGATCAGCAAACCTTACCAACCAAAGCGGGGCATGCAGTTGTTGCACTTCTTGGGGCAGCGTTAACAGTAATTCTGCACTTTGCAACTGACCCGTACCTTGATACTGCGCAAGCGCAACCTGACGGATCTGTGTTTCGGTTAATGGCGGCAATACTGCACCGTCGATCGCGCTATAGCGAAAAAGCTGATCTTGCTCGGCGACAACATAAACGGGGAGTGCCGTTAGCTTTTGCTGTTGCAGGCTAAGATGCTGGCTTAAGCTCAGGTTAGCCGCGTTACTATGCTGCTGTAATAGTTCTGCAGGGCTTACTTGGGCGTGATGCCAATCTGCGCTTATGTTAAGCCGTAAATGCTCACCACGTACTTGCTCGATGGGTAGGATAGCCATCACTAAACCACTTAAAAACCATAGCGTTATTTGCACCGCTAACAGTAAACCAAGCCAATTATGTAGCTTACGACAAAAAATAAGCATAGTGTTAAAACTGAAGAAATGATGACTTATAACAGCAGATATAACCCCGTGCTGTAAAGCCCTATTTCGAATTGACTGCTCTTACCTGTCTCTGAGTGTGGTCATACCTGTACCGGAGTGCGGCCTGACCAGTAACTTTTAACAGCAGATATGGGCCTGTGCTGTAAAACCCTATTTCGAATTGACTGCTCTTACCTGTCTCTGAGTATGGTCATACCTGTACCGGAGTGCGGTCGGACCAGTGTGGTGGGCAGGAAGAGCAGTTGTGGGGTGCAGGGTTATTCGATAAAACGATCACCTAGCAAGTTGGCGCCAAGATGGCCGGTTTTAACGTAAATTAGCGCGCCGTCTTCACGGGTGAAAGGGCTGTGGGTACTGTAGCGTGGATTACGTAGCCAGCTACCGGCAGGGTATTCGCCGTGTTCATCACAGAATAAGCCTTCTAACACCAAAATTTCTTCGCCACCTGGATGGGTATGCGGGTTAAATTGTGTGTTAGGGCCCCAGCGTACTAAAGCGGTGTTAATGCCGTCATGTTCATGCAGTGGCAATACAGATAAACCGGGAACCATGCCTTGATACCAGCTGGCTGAGGCTGTTTGCTTAACCAGTTGTGTGGTATCGTCGGCGGCAAATTGCCAAAGTTTTACCAGTAAAGTGCAGCCTTCGCGCGAAAAGGGTTGATGGGATGAACCGGGTGGGTTGCGAAGATAAGTCCCCACAGGGTAGTCGCCGTGCTCGTCGCTAAAAATCCCTTCCAGCACAAAGATTTCTTCGCCACCATCATGCCGATGGCTAGTGTAACCTGCGCCTGCAGCATAACGCACAATGCTGGTTGCTCTGGCCACTTCAGCACCGGCGCGATCCAACATCATACGGCTGACGCCGGCGAGCGGCGAAGCGACAAAACGATAATCGCTTGGTCGCATCACCACCCGTTGACTAAAGTCGTTATTCACTTGCATCAGGTATTACCCGAAATGACAGAAACACAGTTTATTACCATCAGCATCACGCACATAGGCACCGTAGAACTTGCCTGGGATGCGTTGACCCGGTGCACCGTCACAGTGGGCGCCTAAGCTAATGGCTTTCTGATACAGCGCATCGACTTGCTCTTTTGAGCCCGGCGACAAAGACACCATATTGCCATTACCTGGGTGTGGTGCTTCTTTATTAAATGGTACGCAAATGCTCAGCATCGGTTGTGCCATGCTTTTGCCGAAAAAAACGATGCGTTCCATATCCATCAAGGGTTTAGCGCCTAGCTCGCCAAGTAACTCGCTATAAAATGCTTTGGCTGCGCTCAAATCACTAACGCCTAAAGTGATGTAACTGATCATGTATAGCTCCAAATTTTCGTTAATGGGAAATCACTGAACATCATACGTTAAGCCCCCTAAAATAGTGCACAGCTTATTTAATTAAATGCTTGCTAATGTATCTAAGACTTATCGCAACTCGCTAAGTGTAGACGATGGCCATAATATTCTGCTGAGGTCGCTATAGCTGTAAGGCAGATCAGGCTATAGTGAGCAGTATTCGCCAAGGCGACTTGATAAGGACACCCTATGCGTTTTTGGACTTCGTTAAGCCGGCTGCAACAACGGCTTGCTGCCTTGTTTTTGCTGCTTGCCCTTGCGGCTTTGCTCTACACTGGCAGCTTACAGCAGCAGTTAGTCAATCCAGTATTGGCGCCACTTGATCAACAAGCGCAGCAATTATTAAAACGAAGCCTGTTATTAAGCAGTGCTTCTTTTGCCACCGCGCGTTTAATCGACCGCGGAATTGCGTTTGTATCAGAAGCGCAATTCAGTGTGGGTGTGGCCAGTATTAAACCCGGACAAATGCTAAAGCCGCTGCAGGATATGGCAGTACGTTATTCCGATTTAATGGTGTTGGCGATGACGTCGATTGGCTTGCAGTTATTTTTATTAGAGTTTGGCAAGCTCGCAGCGTTACCGTTATTTGGTAGTGGTGTTTTACTCAGTGCTGTTGTGCGTTTGTTTGGGCCGAGCAGCTGGCGCGAGGCAGCAACCTATTTATTCAGGATCTTTTTAGCTTTGTTATTGTTGGTCCGTCTCGGCGTGCCAATGGCCGCCGTGGGGGTAGCAAAGTTATCAGATTGGGTTATAGAACCACAACGTCAAGTTGTTGAGCTAGCGCTCACCACCGAAACCGCCCCTTTGCAGCAAGTGGAGCAACCGCTAGGCGCACCCGATAGCGGTGCTTTGGCTTGGTTAAAACAATTAGCCGCCAATGCGAATGACCTATTTAATGCGGTGAAAAACTTCTCCGATGGTATGGTCGAAAAACTCATTCAACTGATCGTGTTATACAGTTTGCAAACCCTTATTTTTCCGTTGTTATCGTTATATTTATTGTGGCAGGCAGGCCGCTGGTTTGTTAGGCGTCCGCTACCGGCTTTTCGCCAAGCACTAGCGGCGCAAACACAAACTTAAAGGCGATCATGCTAGAGCGACCACGAGCCCAATGCGCATCTTTGGCTGCTTTGCTATTTTTAGGCGGTATCGGTTAATGTAAAAGCATCTTACGTACGGATATACCGCAAAGGAGTTTGCATGTTAAAAGCGCATATCACACCTTACGCCAAAATGGCTTTGCTATTACTAGGGCTTAGTAGTTTAGCCGGTTGTGCACAGGTATTAGCGCAGCGTATTTATCAAAGTAAAAGTTACGCTGCCCCAGCTATTAAACCTGAAGTATTGCAGCGGCTAAATCCTAAGTTGCAACAGATCTGCGTTGGCAGTGAGCTTTGTATGCGTTATTGGCAAATACAGCCTGTGGCTGAACCCGCCGAGCGGTTAAAGTTCAGTATGAATGCCGAAGTCAATGCGGCGAAAAGTGTTTTAGCATTAGAGATTAATCGAGCCGACCTGATACCGCGCCAAGGTACCGTGTTATTGTTACATGGTTATCGAGGCAGTAAGGAATGGTTAGCATTAAGTGCGTTATATTTTCAGTATTTAGGCTTTGAAGTTTTGGTGCCTGATCTGCTGGGGCATGGCGAAAGTGATGGTGATGTTGCCTTTGGCGTAGCGGATGCTGCATTTTTACAACAACTGACAGCAAAGCGCAGAAGTGATGGCCCTTTACTTATTGTAGCGAACTCGATGGGCGCACTTAGTGCCGCTCATTTATTGGCAAGCAAACAAGAGGTTGCTGGTGTCATGCTACAAGCGCCGATGCAGTCTTTTGATATGGCTTTGCAAGGTTATGTTGCCATGAGTGAGCGTTGGTATCGCAAGGTTTTCTCAGAGCAGCAGCTCGTTGAGGCTGCTAAGCTCGCCTTGGCTAAAGCCGGAGTTAGCGTGGCGCAAACCGATCTACAACATTATAAAGCCCATTTCACAATGCCAACATTGATCTTAACGGCAGATAACGATTTAATTGCCCCTTATCAATTTTATGCTGGCTGGCAAGAGCCACAATTTCATGTACAGCAAGTTGCGGATCGTCATCATGCTTTGATGAGTGTGATTAGCCAGCAAGAACACGAATGGGTGCAACAATGGTTAGCGTTAATTCCTGCTACACAATTGCGCTAAACCAAAGGCTAGCGTTCGTGGTCAATCTTTTTTCGTGAGCTTCGCACCATAGCCTTTTAGTGCGCTTATATTTAGCAGATCTATAGCAGGTAAAGTATGCACAACCATATCAAAAAACTCTATCAGAGCGCGGCGAAAACAGAGCGGCGCATTATTGGCTTAATGAGTGGTACTTCATTAGATGGTTTAGATGTGGCGTTATGCCGTGTCAGTGGTGCAGGGCTTCAAACGAAATTAGTGTTAGAGCAACATACCACACTGAATTACCAAGACGATTATCGTGAGCGAGTACGCGCGGTTTTTTCAAAACGGGATGTTGACCTGCAACATGTGACCTTACTCAACGCCTGGATCGGCCAACAACATGGTGAGATGGTAAAGCAGTGCTTGGCGCAGTGGCAATTAACCCCGCTTGATATTGATTTAATTGCCAGCCATGGCCAAACCATTTTTCATTGTCCTCAGCGGCAACATCAGGATCCACGTTGGGGCAATGGCACCTTACAAATTGGTGATGCTGATCATCTTTCGGTAACAACCGGCATTACCACTGTCAGTGACTTTCGGCAAAAGCATATCGCGGCAGGAGGAGAAGGCGCACCTTTAGCCGTGTACGGTGATTATTTGTTATTTAGTGCCGCTGATGAAAATCGCATTATGCTCAATATCGGGGGTATCGCTAATTTAACCTGGTTACCCGCCAATTTACGGGCAACAGAAGTCTTTAGCAGTGACATCGGCCCAGGTAATACGCTGATGGACGCTTATATCCGGCAGCAGCAGCCCTCGGTGCAATATGACGAAGGTGCGCATTTAGCTTATCAAGGGAAGGTGTCTGAGCCCTTATTAAACGCGTTGCAACAAGCGCCATTCTTTGCTGCGGCTATGCCAAAAACCACTGGCCCTGAGTTATTTAATCTGGGCTACTTGTACCAAGCTCAACAACAAAGTAACACCCTAAATTTAGCGGCTGCCGATGTGATGGCAACGTTAAATCGTTTCAGTGCCGACACTATTATTAATGCGATCCGACACGCTATTCTGCCAAATAATTGTGTCATTTATGCCAGTGGCGGAGGCATTCATAACCCATTATTAATGCAACAATTAGCAGACGGTTTACCCGGTTTTCGTTTTGCGACCACCGCCGCGTTAACGATTCATCCTGATGCGAAAGAAGCTGTGTTATTTGCTTTATTAGCCAACGAATGTATCGCCGGAGGCGAGCAGCCCTTTGCCGACGCGGCAACCGGCTTTCCCAGTATTAGCATGGGCAAAATCAGTTTTGCAGATTAATCAATAAAGCGACGGCTTGCACCGTCGCCTAGCTTTTTAAGGATTGTAACTGACGTTTAAGGTTACGCCACTAAAAGTACTATAGGCACGAATGCTGATGTGCCAAGTTGCCGCGGCGGGGTTGCTGATACTGCAGGTTTCATTGTTTCCCTGTAAATAGGGACGACAATCAAAGCTGCTGGTGGTTGGCCGCGCGCCGCGTCTGACGTACAGATCGGCATCCCCCGTTCCGCCAGCGATACTGGCAGTAAAATTCTGCATGCCGGCCGGTATGTCGATGGTGTAATGCAACCAGTTATTGCGACTAGCAGACAGATTTGGCAACGTACTGCTACTGCCTGTGGCGCCTGATCCCGAGCCTGTTGCGGCAAGCACCGCGGCATTGGCATCAACTAAGCCGACACCACAACCTGAGCAGCTTGCAGGGAAACTACGGGCTGAGGTTTTCAGAATATCTTCAATTTGATCCGGGGTGGCGTTCGGTTTGGCTTGCTTGATTAACGCGGCGATACCGGCAACATGTGGTGCGGCCATCGATGTGCCTTGGCTGTACCCATAGCTGTCATTGGCAGGTGTCGTTGAACCGCTGTTGTAAGTAGATAAGACGCCACTCGGATCATTGGAAGAGGACATAGCGCCACCCGGTGCAGCGACATCGACACTGCTGCCAGTGTTGGAGTAGTAAGCGCGTCCACCCTGGCGGTTAGTTGAAGCAACATTGACCACACCAGTACAATTACCTGGGTTAAAATTATTGGCATTACCATTGTCATTGCCAGCGGCAACCACTATTACCGTACCGCGGCTGCGCGCTTGGTTAATGGCGTTTTGGGTGGTGCTATTACAGCTGCCAGAGCCACCCAAGCTCATGTTAATGACGCTGGCAGGGTTCGCATTGGCGGGTACACCAGACACCGTGCCCCCTGATGCCCAGATAATGCCGTCTGCGATATCGGAGGTGTAGCCACCACACTTACCTAAGACTCTAACCGGCACCACTTTAGCGTTAAAGGCAACACCGGCAACGCCAGTATTATTATTACTGACTGCGGCCACAGTACCGGCAACATGGGTGCCATGCCAACTGGACGCTCTAAATGACGTTGGTTGACCACCGCCACACTCGCCGACATTCGTCCAATCACCCGGATCGCGGGCATCGCTGTCGCGGGCATTACCATCGTTACCAATAAAGGCATCAGAGATCATGTCATAGCCTGGTAAGAGGTTGGCATTTAAATCCACATGAGGCCGATAGCCGGTATCCAGTACCGCCACCACCACGCCTTGGCCTGTTGCATTGTCCCAAGCGGCTGGCGCTCGGATGCCGCCGGTGTTTTCATAATAATGCCATTGGTTCGCATATTGGGTGTCATTAGGTGCAAGGGTCGGTTGCAGTAACATGTCTTCTTCGGCCAGTTCTACATCATCATCTTGAGCCAATTGATGGAGTAATGCCTCAGTCTCCGCGGCGGATAAGCGGCGCTCGGCACTGAACACGGCATGTTTTTCTAAGGCCGTTTCGCGCACAAATTTTATTTTTTCACCCGCGCGTTGACTAAAGCGCTCGGCTTTTGCTTGCATCCGTTCGGCTTTGTGTTGCTGAGCCATGGTGGCTGGCAAGCTCTGTAGCATGGTATCGGTGTTGGTTTCTTTATATTTGATGATCACGCGGGTAACAGGGCCAGTTGAAGTGTCGCTATCCTGATCAGCGAGCGCTGCGGCGTTGAATAACGCGCCGGGTAAACAAAGCACGGCTATTGCCGTTAATTTAAACTTCTGAGTAAGCATGGTTTGACCTTTTTTATAATATCGTTATTACCTGGATGTACGGTGATGCGAAAAAATGACAACTTCGCAACACCGCTATTATTAATAGGACAAACTTGGCGTAGCTGTAAATCAGCAAAATCTGTATAAAATGAGCTGCTTATGTAGCTGTAGCGGTATGCGGCCCCAAAAAAGGTCTTTTTTTAGCATAATAAAAAAAGGAACAAGTCATAAGTTACGCCTGTTTAATTGAAACTGTAAATATTTTGTAATATGGAGGTTTTATTCTAAATAGTTATAGAATTTTTATTTGGAGAGCTAATTGAATCTAAAGAAAGCGCAGCTAGTACAATATCAACTAGTTATTTGGTATTAGCAGATGAAGAGGGCTATGTTGATTTGCACTGGACAGCCTAGTCTAATGCGCCATACTCAACAGCATAGTGGTGAGGTTAAGCGTATATGCCTGATGAACATAAGAATGAAATTGTACCTATCCTCTCCGGCGGGGGAACCCGATTAAGTTGTCATATAGGCGTATTACAAGCTTTAGCGGATATGCAGTTACATTATCGGCATCTGGTGGGGGTTTCCGGTGGCAGTGTGGTTGCTGCTTTTTGTGCCGCAGGTTGGCCGCTAGAGCGTATTGCGCAATTGGCTTTAGATACCGATTTTCGGGTGTTTAAGGGGGTTTCTATTACCACCTTACTGCGCACTGGGGGGTTATGTAATGGCGATCGGTTTGAAGACTGGCTCGATCAGCAACTAGAGGGCCGTACTTTCGCTGACTTGGCGATTGATTTGCATGTGCTCGCTACCGATATCAGTGGCGGTGGGCCGGTCGTCTTTAATCGCCAGTTAACACCTGATCTTAAAGTAGCTAAAGCCATCCGCTTTTCGATGTCGATACCGATATTTTTTTCATTTAAACGTTATGGAGAGCATGTCCTTACCGATGGTGTGATCTTGTCAGAAGATGCCTTGCATCGCGATTGGTCTGGTCGGGGGATACCCTTAGTCAGTTTTCGCTTAAAAAGTGAAGCAGGCTATCGGCCCATTCAGCAACGGCGTTTCTTACCCATCATCTCTTATTTACAGATGCTCATTCAAACCTTTATGAATGCGGTATCGCGAGAATATGTCCACGCTGAGTATTGGCACAACACGATAGTGGTCAATACCGGCAATATTTCTGCGGTCAATTTTGATTTAAGCACGTTACAAAAACAGCGCTTATATGAACAGGGCTATAGCACTGCCATGGCGATTGTACCGAAAAAACTTCCAAAATTGTTTTGAGCAAGCGGCTATATAGCCCGATAAAAATGAAATTAAATTACATTTTTATTAATTTTCGTATTGCTTTAATTATGGATAGCCTAAATGCCACTTACTTCCACTTGTTGTGGTATGTCTTTATTGTATTGATTTTATTGGTTTATATTTTTCATGATAAAGCGTTCTTGAAATTTTCTATTATAGATTAATTTAATTAATCTATTCATTCATTTCTTCTCGTTTGTCGGAACTTACAGGATCTTGTAACTTTATTACGTGCCCAGCAATAACGGCACATCAAATTAATTTTGCAGGAGAGACCAGACATGACTATTTCAACTCGTAAATTTATTACCCGTATGGCGGTGGTACTGTTGTCGTCAAGTCCATTACTCGCTTCTGCCGCGAGCACGGGCTACAAGATGGCTTTAATTGACAATGCACCTGGCGCTGAATTTATTCAGGCAGGTCAGTATGACAAAGCCATTGCTTCCGCCCAAGCGCCGTCGCAGGCTGACACTGAGTCGTTTTATGGCCAAGTTAGTCTATGTGTCGCTTATAGCCGGATGAACGAATTAGACTTAGCCGCCACAGCGTGTGACAACGCCGTATATCGTGCCGCAACCTTAAAAGCGGTTACGGGCTCAGCTAAACGTGAAATGCGCGCTTTAGCGTTAAACAACCGTGGTGTGATTAAGTTATTAGCCGGTGACAAAGTGGCGGCATTACAAGACTTTATGCTAGCAGTACGTTTAAACGATTCCGCTTTAACAGCGGCTAACTTAGAGCGTTTAACCTTCAGTATCAATGAAGGTCAAGAAATCGCAATGCAAACGGCAGAATAACTTGAGTTTGCTACAAACAACGCCTGGCTTAGTGTCAGGCGTTTTTTTTGGGTGATGGCCAGCCGTATAACAGTAAGAAGCTGGCATAATGCTGCGAAGTATTTTTTTGTAATAAAGTGGATTGCCCTTGTTCCTGCAAGCTAAGCAAACCCAGTGTCAGGTTTGCTGCTTTTTGCGCTGACGCATCGTTAAAGGTTAACAAGGCAACACAAAGTGAGTCGGAACAATTGAGCTGCTGCAGTTGCCCCAACTGTACGGCTTGTAATTGTTGCTGTAGTCGTTTTTGGCGATCATAACTGCTGGTATGAGTAACGTGTTGCTCTAGTAGCCACATCGCCTCTTGTAACTGTGCTTTACTCAGCGATAAAAAAGCCTGGTTCAGCTCAATCGAAGCACTGCCGTCTGTTTGTGGCAGCACTTGGCGTAAATCGAACGGTTCTACAGTGCCGGTAAAATCGTGACTTCCCTCAGTAGTTTCAGGTGTATCCGTTGTTTTATTTACCGTGTCGGGCAAGGCCTTAACGGTGCTTGCTAAAGCAGAACTGGAGATGGCTGCTTCAGTTTCGATTGCGTTTGTTGGTGCCGGTAAATGTTCTGGCACTGGCAGCGCCATATTTTTACCTATCCACTTTCCCGCCTGAAAGGCACTGAATATAGCGATTAGTGCAAGCAATACCCAAAGCAGTGATTTACGCATCGTCATCTCACAAAGTTGCCAACTTGAAAAATAATTGTTTATTAATAGCAGTGCTGGCGGGGCTGGTCAATTTTTTGAATAGGCTGCCTGAAGCTAGAAACACGCAGCGCAGCAATTTGCTGCGCTTTTGGTCATGATGTGGCGTTAAATTTGATAAGTACTGCCATCTTTGGCGGTGAAGCTTTTATCACCACGGCAACGACAACTGACTTGCCGGCCGGTGATCATGCTAAACCAATGACATACCGGATCGGTGGTTTGTAATTGAATATCATCAATACCCGCTAGGTCACGCTGACCTTGGCTGCCACTTTTATTCAAAATCAACTCAACATGGCGACCTTGGTTTTGCAGTAACAACGACTCAGGTGCTTCACGGTGACCATTTAAGCCAATAAATTGCGCTGGATCCGCTAGGCCACTGGTGCTGCCATCCACGAAAAAGGCCAGTAACTGTTGGTAATATACGACATAGCTGGCTACTGCCTTGTGCGAACCGTGAGCCAAAGGAAAGGTTTTATCCAAAAAGCCTTTAGAGTAATCCATGATCTGTTTTACATGGCTGTCGTTCAGTTGCGTGATCATCGTAATATCGTGATCGATTTGTATCGGCTGTGTTGAAGTGGCTAACGTCGTCATAATTATTTCCTCATCGGGTACGAAGTGTGGAGCCTCTGATAAGGCTTTTATTGCAGATAGTTTTGCTATCGCTTGAAAAACAGTCTAGATTAAATTTAAGCGTAATTTCACAATAAAAATTTCACAGTGTAAATTTTACAAAATGAAAATAAATAAAAGCTTGATCCGCAAATCACATTTCTTGGGCACTAAAATTAGAAACCTGAGAAAACGCAATAACTTAACGATAGAAGATCTGTCGACACGTTGTGTGCGTGTTAATCCTGAGTCGGCGCCGTCGGTATCCTATTTATCGATGATCGAGCGTGGTAAACGGGTTCCGAGTATCGAAATGCTGGAAGTTATCGCGCAGGTTTTTCAAAAAGACTTAGATTGGTTTTTAGACGGTGAGGCTGAAGAGCAAGATTTAGTGCTGCCCAAAACCGCAAAAGGTGGCCTCAATGGTATGCCATTAGAGCCGAGCTTTTTATTCAGCCCCGATATTTTGCAAATTGCCATCCCAGAAATGTTGTCACAAACGGGTACCAGTGGTCGGCAGTTTGCGCAACTGTTAATTCGGGCGCATCAGGAGCATCACCAGAATCATTTTCCGGAATTAGAGCGTGCTGCCGAAGAGGTAGGGCAAAAACGTCTACCTTTATCTGTCGATGAGCTCATGGCGATAGTGCAGCAGTTAGGCTTAAAAATTCAGTGGTTTGATGAAGTGCCACGCGAGCTCGTTGATGAGTTAGGTGTGAAATCTAATAATATTGGTACTTCCTTTTTTGTACCGCCCAATAGCTTACATTTAAATCGTATTTTGCAGCAGTGGCCTACTCGCTTAAAGTATGAATTAGCTGTGCATATTGGCCATGCCGTTTTACATAACAAAGATGGCGTAAAAAACGCGATGGCGGTAGGCGGGGCGCATGATGATGTGTTTGCCGATAGTAGCACTATGGCACCGCAAGATATTTTGCATGCGTGGCGTGACTTTGAATCGAGCTTTTTTGCTGGCGCCTTGTTGTGTCCAAAGCAAGCGTTTCGGCAATTACTAGAGCGGCGTGGTTATGAAATTGCCAGTCATTTGCAAGCCGAGGTATCGGCTTCGGTGGCGATGCGCCGCATGACCGCGGTGTCACCTTATCCGCATTGGCATTACTTTGATGCTTACAGCCCCGGTAAATTAAAGGCGGTGTATCGTGGTAATGGCATCCCTCTGCCTTGGGGCAATATGCGCCAAGTGGTCGACCCTTGTCAGCATTGGGCCGTGTTTCGCATGTTTGAGGTTAAAGACAGTGGCAGTTCGGCGCAATTATCGCTGTTAGATGTGCAAGGTGAGCCACGGATCTATTGTTGCGAATCGACCAAGGTACAAGACTTAGCCGGCAATCAGCATGTGTTGTGTGCTGGCATTGATCTCAACCCCGCGCTTAATGCGCAAGGGCTGGATGCTGCGGCTTTAGCACAAGATATGAAAGCGCGGTGTCAGCAATATGGTGGTGCGGCCGTGGTACCTCAGTCGATCCAGACCACATTAAAACGGGTAGCCAATATCTTAAATATTAATTGGGTTAGTCGCAGCATGAGCAAACCAGCACAATTAATCTGTGCCAGAGGAGGTAGTTGCCCTCGCTCTCCAAGTTGCTATCAATGCCCTGCGCTCACGAAATAAAGCGCAACGTTATGCAGAAACAAAGGATTTAGCATGAGCAAAAAACCACAGATGGCGGCAACGCCACCCCCTAAAAAAGTACAACCAGACGCCACAGTCGCAGCCCAGCATGACGTGCTTGCCGAGCAAGTAGAGCAACGGCTCACCGCCAGCCAACAAGCAAAAGCCGTGGCAATAGAAGATATTATTGCCGCTCAAGCTGCCGGTGATATGGACAAATTGTCTGAGCATTTACTGGCGATGTTAGAAGGAGTCTCGCCGGACGATTTAGCTGAATTAAGCAAAGCCTTGAATCGTGGAGAATCAATCTTAAGTGAAAAACGCCGTGAAAAAGCCGATACCGAGTTAACCTCCAATTGGCGCGAAGGCGGTTATCCATATGTCAATCGCTTAAATCGTAAAACCTATGAAAAGCAAAAATATCATTTACAAGTCGAATTACTGAAGTTGCAGCGTTGGGTGAAAGAAACCGGGCAGCGGGTGGTGATTTTATTTGAAGGGCGCGATGCGGCAGGGAAAGGCGGCGCCATTAAACGCTTTATGGAACATTTAAATCCACGTGGTGCTCGGGTTGTGGCGTTAGACAAGCCCAGTGAGGCAGAGCAAGGCCAATGGTATTTTCAACGTTATGTGGCTGAGTTGCCAACAAAGGGTGAAATCGTGTTGTTTGACCGCTCTTGGTATAACCGTGCAGGCGTTGAGCATGTTATGGGGTTTTGCAGCAATGATGAGTATCATGAATTTATGATACAAGCGCCCGAGTTCGAACGGCATTTAGTGCGCAGTGGTATTCATTTAATAAAGTTATGGTTTTCGGTCAGTCAAGACGAGCAACGGCGTCGTTTTACCGAGCGTGAAGCGCATCCGCTTAAGCAGTGGAAACTGAGCCCGGTCGATCTTGCCTCGTTAGACAAATGGCATGATTACACCCATGCAAAAGAAGCCATGTTTGCCAACACAGACACGTCCTACGCCCCTTGGTCAGTCATTAAGTCAGATTGTAAAAAACGGGCACGGCTTAATGCGTTGCGTTATGTATTGCAATGCTTGCCGTATCAAAATCGCAATGCCGAAGTGGCTTGTGCGCCTGATCCGCTATTAGTGGGGCGCGCCAGTGTGATTTTTGAACTGGGAGAGCATGCGATGTCGACTGAGCCATCGGTTTAATACCTTGTTACAACTTAGTCATTGGCGCAAATTGGCAACACTGAACATAGCGCGTAAGATGATGCGCACAACCTCCATGTAGAACAGGATATAAGAATGAAAAAATGTACACTCGTTGCTGGCGCCGTTGCGCTAGCATTAGGTTTAACGGCTTGTAGTAAACAACCGACAACGCCAGAAACAACGACACAAAGCCAAGTTGCCGCAGCACCTTTGGTGTCTGGTATTGATCAACAAAACTTTGATGAAAACGTCGCTTTTAGCCAAGACTTCTTTTTAGCGGTTAATGGTAAATGGTTAGCCGAAACCCCGATCCCTGCAGATAAAGCAACTTATGGTTCTTTTCACGTATTAGCCGATCGCTCACAACAAGCGGTCAAAGATATTATCGATCAAGTTGCAGCGAAAACCGATTTAGTTGCTGGCTCTGATGAGCAGAAACTGGGCAGTTTTTACAATAGCTTTATGAATGAAAGCGTGATTGAGGAATTAGGTTTATCCCCCTTAACACCACAATTAGACGCGATTAAAGGGTTAAAAGACAAAGCGCAGTTAGCTGAATTATTCGCGAGTTTACAGCGTGATGGCGTTAGTATTCCTTTTGGTTGGTTTATCAATAATGATGCAAAAAACTCTACCGAATATGCGGTTTACCTCAATCAAGGTGGTTTAGGTTTACCGGATCGTGATTACTATTTTAAAGACGATGAAGCCTCGCTGACGATCATCAATCAATATCAAACCTATTTAACCGATATGTTTGCGCTTGCTGGCGCACCTGATGCAAAAGCAGCGGCGATGCGGGTATATAACCTAGAAAAAGCTTTGGCGGAACATCACTGGACCCGTTTAGATAATCGCAATGCCGACAAAACTTACAACAAAATTGCCGCCAGCGAATTAGACAGCTTAGTGGGCAGCTTTGATTGGCAGGCCTATGCCAAGGCCATGCAGTTAAACAACGTGGATGAGCTGATTGTGCGTCAGCCGTCTTACTTTGCTGGATTAGCTAAAGTGATTGCTGAAACAGATCTGCAAAGCTGGCAAGATTATTTAACCAGCAAAACGATTAATGGCTTTGCTGACAAACTCAGCAGCAACTTTGCTGATCGCCGTTTTGAGTTCTATGGCAAAACCTTAAGTGGTATTCAAGAACAACAGCCACGCTGGAAACGTGCGGTAGACGCGGCTGATCAGGTTTTAGGTGAGTTAACCGGTAAGTTGTATGTTGAACAGCATTTTAGCCCAGAAGCCAAAGCGCGGATGGAACAGCTGGTGGCCAATGTCATTAAAGCCTATGAAGTTTCCATCAAAAACCTGGAGTGGATGGGCGAAGAAACCAAAGTTGCTGCGCTGGATAAACTGAGCAAATTCACACCAAAAATTGGTTACCCAAACAAGTGGAAAGATTATTCCACCTTAGAGATTAAAGCAGATGATTTAGTGGGTAACTTTGTTAGAGCCAGTCATTGGGCTTATGCAGAGATGACCAGCAAGTTAGGCCAGCCTATCGATAAAGACGAATGGTTTATGACGCCGCAAACTGTTAATGCCTACTACAACCCTGTGAACAACGAAATTGTGTTCCCAGCGGCTATTTTACAGCCGCCATTTTTCAATATGGCAGCGGATGACGCCGTCAACTATGGCGGTATCGGTGCGGTGATTGGTCACGAAATTGGTCATGGTTTTGACGACCAAGGCGCAAAGTACGATGGCGACGGTAACTTACGTAACTGGTGGACTGAACAAGATAAAGCACAATTTCAAGCACGGGGTGCTAAGCTGATTGGTCAGTACAACAACTTTGAACCTTTACCCGGTGTCAATGTGAACGGTGCTGTTGCCTTAGGCGAAAACATCGGTGACTTAGGCGGCATGACCGTCGCGTTAAAAGCGTATCAGTTGTCATTAGCGGGTAAAGACGCGCCAACTTTAGATGGCTTTACCGGTGAACAACGCTTCTTTATTAGCTGGGCGCAGGTATGGCGTACTAAGTTCCGTGAAGAGGCGTTACGTCGGCAATTAAGCACCGGCCCGCATTCACCTGCGCATTATCGGGTAATTGGTGTATTGCCGAATATGCCTGAGTTTTATACGGCATTTGATATTAAAGAAGGCGATGCGATGTATCTGCCAGAAGCGCAACGCGTAAAAATTTGGTAACCACACGCGCTTAAGCAAAGTCAGCATACTTCTGCTACACTGCGGCTGCGACCTGTTCGATCTTTGCAAGAGGCAAGGTATGACAGGCGCAGCTTTTTAGTATGTTTGGTCGGTCCACTATAAATAAAATGAGTATGACTGACCCTTTGTATTCAGCAAAGTTATAACCAGTATAAGCAGGTCAGTTATTATGCTATTAGGCTTTTGCCTTGATCTTTCTTATAATTGAGCCCATACATTCAACAGCATGACGTTGCAGTGACCAGACTGCAAAGCAACGACTGAGAGGACATTACTGTGCTACAAGAATATCGTGAACACGTGGCCGAACGCGCCGAACAAGGGATCCCTGCCAAGCCGTTAAACGCAGAGCAAGTAGCTGCCTTAATTGAGCTTTTGAAAAACCCACCAAAAGGTGAGGAAGAATTCATTTTAGATTTGCTTATCAACCGCGTACCACCAGGTGTTGATGAAGCTGCTTATGTAAAAGCGGGCTTTTTAGCCGCACTCGCGAAAGGCGAAGCAACCAGCCCGTTAATCGACGCTGAGAGTGCTACCGAGTTGTTAGGTACCATGATGGGTGGTTACAACATCGAGCCACTAATCAGTTTATTAGATGATGCCAAGCTCGCGCCGATCGCTGCTAAAGCGTTATCGCACACCTTACTGATTTTTGATGCTTTCCATGATGTTACTGACAAAGCCGATGCGGGTAACGAGTATGCGAAGCAAGTCGTTCAAAGCTGGGCCGATGCCGAGTGGTTTGAAGCCAAACCGGCTTTAGCTGAGAAAATTACGGTTACCGTATTTAAAGTGTCTGGCGAAACCAACACGGATGATTTATCTCCAGCACCAGATGCTTGGTCACGTCCAGATATTCCTCTGCACGCTTTAGCCATGTTGAAAAATGCCCGTGAAGGCATCAACCCGGATGAGCCAGGTACTGTTGGCCCAATCAAGCAGCTAGAAGAACTGAATAAAAAAGGCTACCCACTGGCTTATGTTGGTGACGTAGTGGGTACGGGTTCATCGCGTAAATCTGCCACTAACTCGGTTTTGTGGTTTATGGGTGATGATATTCCTTACGTGCCAAACAAGCGTGGCGGTGGTTTTGTGTTAGGTGGCAAAATTGCTCCTATCTTCTTCAACACCATGGAAGACTCTGGCGCATTACCTATCGAAGTCGATGTAAGTAACTTAGAAATGGGCGATGTGATCGATATTCTGCCATTCGAAGGCAAAGTGGTTCGCCATGGTACTGACGAAGTATTAGCCGAGTTCAGCTTAGCAACTGACGTATTAATTGATGAAGTTCGTGCTGGTGGCCGTATTCCATTAATTATCGGTCGTGGTTTAACTGACCGTGCTCGTGAGTTTTTAAAATTAGGTCATTCAGACAAATTCCGTCGTCCCTTACCCAAAACAGATTCTGGCAAAGGCTTCACCTTAGCGCAGAAAATGGTAGGTAAAGCTTGCGGCGTGAAAGGCGTGCGTCCTGGTACTTACTGTGAACCGAAAATGACCACCGTAGGTTCGCAAGACACGACTGGCCCCATGACCCGTGATGAATTAAAAGACTTAGCCTGTTTAGGCTTCACCGCCGATTTAACCATGCAGTCTTTCTGTCACACGGCCGCGTATCCGAAGCCTGTTGATGTTGACACCCACCACACACTACCAGATTTCATTATGAATCGTGGCGGTGTGGCACTGCGCCCAGGTGACGGTATTATCCACAGCTGGTTAAACCGCATGTTACTGCCGGATACAGTGGGTACGGGTGGTGATTCGCATACACGCTTCCCAATTGGTATTTCGTTCCCAGCGGGTTCAGGCTTAGTCGCTTTCGCTGCGGCAACGGGTGTTATGCCGCTTGATATGCCTGAATCGGTATTAGTCCGCTTTAAAGGCGAAATGCAGCCAGGCATTACCTTACGTGACTTAGTGCATGCCATTCCGTACGTAGCGATCCAAAAAGGTCTGTTAACGGTTGATAAGAAAGGTAAGAAGAACATCTTCTCTGGCCGCATTTTAGAAATTGAAGGCTTACCAACCTTAACGGTAGAGCAAGCTTTTGAATTATCAGATGCGTCTGCGGAGCGTTCTGCTGCCGGTTGTACTATTAAGTTGTCAGAAGAATCCATTGCCGAATATCTTGAATCAAACATCGTGATGTTGAAGTGGATGATTTCTGAAGGCTATGGTGATGTTCGTACTATCGAGCGCCGTATTCAAGCGATGCAAGCTTGGTTGAAAGATCCACAGTTAATGTCTGCTGATGCTGATGCAGAATATACTGAAGTGATTGAAATTGACCTCGCTGACATTAAAGAGCCGGTACTTTGTGCACCAAATGACCCAGATGATGCGCGTTTATTGTCTGAAGTAGCAGGCGACAAGATTGATGAAGTGTTTATCGGTTCTTGTATGACCAACATTGGTCACTTCCGTGCTGCGGGTAAATTACTGGACAAATATAAAGGCCAGTTGCCCACGCGGTTATGGATCGCTCCGCCGACTAAGATGGACCAAGCACAGTTAACGGAAGAAGGTTACTACAGCATCTTCGGTAAAGTCGGTGCGCGCACTGAAATGCCAGGTTGCTCACTGTGTATGGGTAACCAAGCTCGCGTAGCTGAGAAGTCGACAGTCGTCTCAACGTCTACTCGTAACTTCCCGAACCGTTTAGGTCAGGGGGCGAATGTTTATTTAGCATCAGCCGAGTTAGCTGCGGTCGCTTCTATTATCGGTAAGTTACCGACAGTAGCGGAATACTTAGAGTACGCGAAACAGATCGATGCTACGGCAGCCGATACTTATCGTTACCTGAACTTCCATAAGATGTCGCAATACACTAAAAAAGCAGACAACGTGATTATTCAGCAAGCTGTGTAGTCAGCAAACTGTTTGCACAAGGCCTGCTGAATGCAGGCCTTTTTTATACGCAATCTTCCTACAAAGCCACGGCTGACATCGCACTGGGTGACAAGGCTGCTGAGCCGTGTCGGTTATCCTGTCGACTTAATCAATACTGTGCTAACTGCCGCTATTGACTGGCTTAGCGCATAAAACCTGCTATTTAGCCAACCAAGCCGCATGAAATCAGGTAAAATTCTTCGCCTCAGACAAATACGATACGCCAACCTGTTGTGGCTTGTGCCGCGGGCGCTCTGGCAGTGCGTGTTAACGGAATAGTGCATGGAATACGACTTTACTTATGATCGGGCCACCCGGCAATTTAGCTTAAAACTCAGTGCTGAACACGATGTGTTAGCGCGCTTTTTATTGGACGAATTTGGCCAGCAAGCTTCGGCCTATCAACCGCTGTTAAGCCAATTGCAGGCCTTAAAAGCCTATGACACTTTGCGCTACCAAGGAAAAGAATATCTACTCGAAGTGGAACATGCCGAGGTGACCTTAAGGCATAACACCCTATTTTATGAAGCGGGGGACACGAGGCAACATACCTCAGCCGAGCTTGATGAAGAAGCGTTATCGCTGGATGATCATGGCATGCAAACCCAATGTGGTTTGGAAGATTTAGTGAAACTGCTACAGGCCTGGCAGCAGTTTTTAAGCGGCGGTTAAGCGAAGAGAGCTGCACAGTCTACGGGAATAAATGCACCATTATGGTGCTTTTTTTTGCTTTGAATTTGGTGGGAATTGCTTAAGCTTTTGTTTTTTATCAGTAAATAAAAGTTGGCACAAGGTTTTCTTATATAACGGTGCAATCACAAAAATTAGTCGATAAGGAAAACCATCATGAAGCTTGTTTGTGCCATCATCAAGCCGTTCAAACTGGATGATGTTCGTGAAGCCATCGCGGACATTGGTGTAGAAGGTTTAACGGTGACAGAAGTAAAAGGTTTTGGTCGGCAGAAAGGCCACACCGAATTATATCGTGGAGCTGAGTATCAGGTTGATTTCCTGCCAAAGGTAAAACTGGAAATTGCGACCCAAGATGATCAGGTAGAACGTTTACTTGAAGCCATTCAAAAAGCGGCTCATACCGGTCGGATAGGTGACGGAAAAATTTTCGTTTACAACCTCGAACAAGCCGTCCGTATTCGGACGGGTGAAACCGACGCCGAAGCGATTTAAGGAGCCTTAACATGCAAGAACAAATTTATCACTTACAGTTTGCCATGGACACCTTCTACTTTTTAATTTGTGGGGTGTTGGTCATGTGGATGGCCGCCGGTTTTACCATGCTAGAAGCGGGTTTAGTCCGTGCTAAAAATACCACTGAAATTTTAACTAAAAACGTCGCGCTTTATTCTATTGCCTGCATTATGTATTTAGTGTGTGGTTACTACTTTATGTACGATGGCGGTATCTTCTTACAAGGTATTGCAGAAATCGACGTCGATGCCACCTTAGCCTCTTTTGCAGAACAAAATGATTTTACGGGTGACTCAGTTTACTCTGGTGCATCTGACTTCTTCTTCCAAGTCGTGTTTGTTGCTACTGCCATGTCAATCGTGTCAGGCGCCGTTGCTGAGCGGATGAAGTTATGGGCTTTCTTAGTGTTCGCGGTTGTGATGACCGGCGTGATCTACCCTATTGAAGGTGGCTGGACTTGGGGCGGTAAAGACGTATTTGGTTTATACAACTTGGGCGACTTAGGTTTCTCTGACTTTGCGGGTTCGGGCATTGTACATATGGCGGGTGCTGCTGCAGCTTTAGCGGGTGTTATTTTGTTAGGTGCTCGTAAAGGCAAATACAGTAAAGACGGTAAAGTCAACGCTATCCCTGGCGCCAACATGCCTCTGGCAGCCTTAGGTACTTTAGTATTGTGGATGGGTTGGTTTGGTTTCAACGGTGGCTCAGTATTAAAACTGGGTGATATTGCCAATGCTCACAGTGTTGCTATGGTGTTCTTAAATACCAATGCCGCTGCTGCTGCCGGTGCTGTTGCCGCGCTGATTACCTCAGTGCTGTTATTCCGTAAAGCTGATTTAACCATGGCCTTAAACGGTGCCTTAGCGGGTCTGGTAGCGATTACGGCTGAACCTTCTACTCCTTCGCCATTACAAGCCACTTTATTCGGTGCTGTTGCTGGTGTGTTAGTGGTTGCTTCAATCCTGGCGTTAGATAAAGCGAAAATTGATGATCCAGTCGGTGCTATCTCTGTACACGGTGTTATCGGTCTGTTTGGTTTGTTGTTAGTGCCTATCACGAACTCTGACAGCACGTTCAGTGGCCAGATCATTGGTGCTTTAACCATCTTCGTTTGGGTATTCGTAACAAGCTTCATCGCTTGGTATGTCCTGAAACTGGTTATGGGTATTCGAGTTAGCGAAGAAGCAGAATATGAAGGCGTTGA
Source organism: Rheinheimera sp. UJ51 (assembly GCF_020819615.1). NCBI lineage: Bacteria > Pseudomonadati > Pseudomonadota > Gammaproteobacteria > Chromatiales > Chromatiaceae > Rheinheimera > Rheinheimera sp. UJ51. The sequence goes on along the minus strand of NZ_JAJHOG010000012.1, from coordinate 7,811 downwards.
CAGCTCTGAGTGTGGTATTGAAGCCTACCCTGAGTTTGTTGCCTCGGTAAAGTAAGCAGCTTGGCGGGTGTCGGTGGCACCCTCCAAGAGCCTGTGTTGTTAGCATCAGTAAACTTAGTTTCTAGCCAGCAACACTAAACGTGACCCACCTCTGTCTATCCTTGTCCTTTGTCCTATTTGACACCCCGTTGCTACTGGCAGCGGGGTTTTTTTATGTGCAAGAAACGCGATTAACAACGTAAACGTGTTTTAATTCAGTAGAGCCATGCTGCATGTTTACTCAGCAGGGTTACCCGGTTTCGTATTTAACAGCATGGGCTGACAACGTTTGATAACAACAACCTGAGCGTGAATAGTCAGTCTGTCATCGTGCTTAAAGTAAGGGGGGGCGGTAGTAGCAGATTGAACCTGTTGTGCGATGAGGCCGCGGAAAAGCGCATAAAAGGTGGCAGGCTAAGCCAGACAATTTCAGCTGAGTAATAGGCTAAGATGGCCAATAGCATAAAAGAAAAAGGCCGCACAAGTGCGGCCCAGTTTCAATTTTGCATCCATTGCAGTGATCATTCCTTAATCGACTGAAAAGTGCTTCCGTGCTGCATCCTGCAAGCGTATCCATTACTCGCTGACATCATGTCAGTGTCCTTGTCACACCATAATCCGCGGTGTGAAGGTGCATCCTGCCGTCATCTCCGATGACTGGTCCCGCGACAATAGCGTTATCCCTATTACTGTCTGCCTGGCCGCATCCTGCAGCTACAAGCGAAATATTGCCATCCAAGGCTGTCCGTTCTTACTCTTTCATCCTGCCGAGTTTTCTTCATCCTGAAGATGTCCTAATGCTGTCCCTATGCTATCCTGCATCTGGTAATATCCATTACCGGGAACATCCTGTACCGCGACCTTGCTGCTACTGAAATCCTTTCAGCTATCGTTCCTTCGATGTGTTCATTATGCCTTTATCAGCATAAAACAGGAGGGGTTTTCTGTAATTGGAAAAATTGTCTTATCTTTGCAATAAAGTGTAAATCAAAAATAGATATTTAATATCAATAGTTTAAATTAAAGGCTTTCTAATTAGTGCAGATATAAAGCGCTTTGGCTACCTGCTTTGTGAGAGATCTCGCACACAAAGGCAGGCGATTAGTCACACTGGGGATTGACCTTCTACTTTAGCAAGCGATAATGGTGACAGAAAACACTGAAGGAACGACATGGCACGCGAACAATTAGGAATTTGTGCAGAAGCGAATTTACATGGCAGTTATCTGCTCATCAATGTGTTAGATGGCCAAGAAGCCATGCTGCGGCAAAAACTAACGCGGCTGCCGCAGATAATAAATCGTTTAGCCGATCACTTCTCCGAAGCTATGCTCAGCGGTGTGGTCGCCATTAGCAGTCATTTTTGGGATAGCCTGTATCCTTGGCAGCGGCCGGCCGGTCTTAGTGCGTTTCCCGAGTTTCGCTCAGAGCATTTTCAAGTGAGCCACAGTATGGCGGATTTATTCATCCAAGTGCGCTCAGATCGGACTGATGTTAATTACATCGCGCTGCAACAAATCTATCAGTTGATTAGTCCTAATGTCGAAATTGTCGAAAATTTATCAGGGTTCCGCTATCTGGACGGTCGGCAATTAACGGGCTTTATCGATGCCCCAACGAATCCACGCGGCATCAAGCGGCGCAAAGCGGCGCTTGTGGATGCGCTTAACGATGCTGTTTTTGCTGGTGGCAGTTATCTTTATTTCTATCGATTACAATTAGATCAAAAACATTGGTTACAATTAAGCACGGAGCAACAAGAAGCCATCATGGGTTATCAAAAGCTCGATGGTAAAAAGTGCGCAGCGGATGCTGAAATCCGTAGTAGTCATTTAACGGCACAACATGTGGTATTAGCGCCAAATAATGCGATGTTGCTCGAGCAAAACATGCCTTATGCCAGTTTGCATACGCAAGGTGCATTACAAGTATGTTTTAGTGCCGAAAGTGATGTTTTTAGTCGGCTCTGGCGCAGTAAATTGGGTTTACAGCAATCGGGTATTTACGATGGCTTACTCGATTTTTGCCGTATTGATCTTGCAGCGGCGTTTTTTGTCCCTTCAATCACTTTTATGGAAGCCGCCGCCCGCGGTGAATTTACGGCGCAATCATCACACCTTCTCGAATAATTCGGTGACTTTTTGTAAGGTAAAATCGATATTTTTCACGCTGATCGGCGCGATAAAAATGGTATCGTCGCCAGCGATAGTACCCAATACGCCTTCGGCTTTGCCAACAGAATCCAGCAAGCGCGCAATAAGTTGTGCGGCACCGGGACTGGTACGGATGATAATCATCACATCGTTATGTTCAATATCCAGTACCAGCTGACGCAATGGGCTTTTGGTCGTCGGTACGCCCAGTTCAGGCGGTAAGGTGTAAACCATTTCTTGTTTGGCATTACGGGTACGAACCGCGCCGTATTTACTCAGCATGCGCGAGACTTTTGATTGGCTTACATTGTCAAAGCCATCATGCTTGAGGGCATCAACAATTTCACCTTGAGAGCCGAAGCTTTCTGTTTTTAACAAGGCTTTAAAGGCATGGATCAGGGCTTCTTGGCGGTTTTGTTTGGTCATGGCTCTCGGTTCAGCAATATTTACTGTGTTTGATACTATCAAATTTAACGCCACAATAGCAGTGACTGCGCTAAAATAGCTTGGTTAAGCTGCGGTAGGTGACATCTGTCTACTTTATCTGAAAAAAGGCTTAGACTTTAGGCGTAAGACATTTGTATTTTGAGCGTCATTTCAGTATTGTTGGCGCGGTTATTCTGAACTGTATAATTGGAGAGAAGCATGAAAGTTGCCGTATTAGGTGCTGCCGGTGGTATTGGCCAGGCACTGTCGTTGTTACTGAAGTTAGATTTACCTGCCGGCACAGACTTAGCCTTATATGATCTGGCTCCTGTTACTCCTGGTGTTGCGGTTGATCTGAGCCACATTCCTACAGCAGTAAACGTAACGGGTTATGGTAAAGAAGATCTGAACACGGCATTAGCCGGTGCCGACATCGTGATGATCCCTGCGGGCATGCCACGTAAGCCGGGTATGGATCGTTCTGATCTGTTCAACATCAATGCTGGCGTAGTGAAAACATTAGCTGAAGCTATCGTTGAGCAGTGCCCTAAAGCGTTAGTCGGTATTATCACTAACCCAGTGAACACCACTGTGGCCATTGCGGCAGAAGTGTTCAAGAAAGCCGGTACTTATGATGCACGTCGCTTATTCGGTGTAACTACACTGGACGTGATCCGCGCTGAAACCTTTGTTGCAGCCTTAAAAGGTAAAAACCCAACTGAAATCACTGTGCCAGTAATCGGTGGCCACAGCGGTACAACGATCCTGCCTTTACTGTCTCAAGTTTCTGGCGTGAGCTTCAGCGATGATGAAGTGGCAGCCTTAACAACGCGTATCCAAAATGCGGGTACCGAAGTTGTTGAAGCAAAAGCCGGTGGCGGATCAGCAACCTTATCAATGGGTCAGGCCGCTGCGCGTTTCTGTATTTCTTTAGTGAAAGGTTTACAGGGCGAAACAGTAAATGAATATGCTTACGTTGAAGGTGCGGGTGAACATGCACGTTTCTTCGCTCAGCCATTAGTGCTGGGTAAAAACGGCGTTGAGCAATTACTGCCAATCGGTCAATTAAGTGCTTTTGAAGAAAAAGCCATGAACGATATGCTGGGAACGTTAAAAGCAGACATCGCTTTAGGCGAAGAGTTTGTCAACAAAAACTAAGTTTAACTCAGTTTAAAAAAGGCGCATAACGCGCCTTTTTTATTGCAATGAGTGGCCCTGATAAAGCCTTAATGGCTGCGTGACACCGCAATGTCTGCCAAGGCAACTAAAGCCTGCTTAAAAGGCGAAGGTGCTAACTCGGCTAAAGCCTGTTGCGCTTTTAATGCTTCTTGCTGTGCCAGCTGCCGGGTGTAATCAAAAGCGCCCGTTTCGTGCAGCGCGGCCATAATCTCTGGCAAATGCTGCATACCATTGCGCTCGGTAATCGCATCGCTAATCAATTGTTGCTGTATGGCTGAGCCATGACGCATCGCATGAATTAATGGCAGCGTGGGTTTACCTTCGGCAAGATCATCACCAATATTTTTGCCCAGTTCAGCGGCATCGGCTTGGTAATCTAATACATCATCAATTAACTGAAAGGCCGTGCCTAGGTGCATGCCATAGGCTTTCATGGCTTGTTCAACCGAGTCGGGCTGTGCAGTGATGATGGCGGCAAGTTGGGTAGCGGCCTCAAATAATTTTGCTGTTTTGCAGTAGATAACTTGCAGGTAGTTTTCTTCAGTAGTGGTAGGGTCGTTGATGTTCATCAACTGTAATACTTCACCCTCTGCAATGATATTGGTGGCATTCGCTAATACTTGCATTACGCGCATATTGTTCAGCTCAACCATCATTTGAAAAGAGCGGCTGTATAAAAAGTCGCCGACTAACACGCTGGCTTGATTGCCAAACAGTGCATTAGCGGTTTCTTTGCCACGGCGCATAGTCGACTCATCGACGACGTCATCATGTAGCAAAGTGGAGGTATGAATAAACTCCACAATAGCGGCAATGCTCAGATGTTGTGTTCCTTGGTAGCCCAAGGCTCTGGCGGCCAGTACCGCCAATAACGGCCGCAAACGTTTGCCACCACTATTTACAATGTAGATACCCAGTTGATTAATCAGCGCCACATCAGAGCTAAGTTGAGAAAAAATATGCTGATTGACCGCGGCCATATCGTCTGCGGAGAGTTGCTGTATTTCGTCGAGCGTCATCTGCTTCTAACTGCTAAAGTAATGAATGCTGATGATTCTACACTATTCAAACTGCGGGCTAAAATGAAATCTGGATCCTTTTCGGCGATAGTACGGATCCCTTTTTCTGATAAATGTTCGGCTTGCGAGTAAACAGCACTAATGTGAAGCCTTTAAATGTCGTTTTAGCGGTGCGCAAAAGCCTGTAACGACATCCAGAATTGATCTTTTGGGGCGGTGCTTAGGCGGCCAATGCGCTGATGCAGCAGCTGAAAATAGTCCCTTTCTACCCGCAATGCCGCGCCTAGCCCTAACCGCCTTGAAGTTGGCTGAACAGGCCTTGCTGCGTTAGAATGGCCACAGCCAGATCTTTTTAATAATTGTGCTTGCGGCACTGGGGGAAATTGCGTACAATTCGCGCCCTGTGAATTGAATTAACACGCCCCTTAAATTTAAAAAGCGTTGGCGTGCTTTGTACGGAGTTAACTATGTACGCGGTTTTCCAAAGTGGTGGCAAACAGCACCGTGTGACGGAAGGTCAAACTCTTCGTCTAGAGAAACTAGACTTAGAAACCGGCGCAAAAATCGAATTTATCCCACTGATGATCGCTAATGGCGAAGAAATCAGTATCGGCGCCCCTTTAGTTGAAGGTGGTAAAGTAGTAGCGGAAGTGGTCAACCATGGCCGTGGCGATAAGATCAAGATCGTCAAGTTCCGTCGTCGTAAGCATTCACGTAAACAGATGGGCCATCGTCAATGGTTCACTGAAGTGAAAATCACCAGCATCAGCGCGTAACAGGAGTATCGACACATGGCAAGTAAGAAAGGTGTAGGTAGCACTCGTAACGGTCGCGATTCAGAAGCTAAACGCTTAGGTGTTAAGCGCTTTGGTGGTGAATCAGTTTTATCTGGTAGCATTATTGTTCGTCAGCGTGGCACTAAATTCCACCCAGGCAGCAACGTTGGTATCGGTAAAGACCACACTTTATTCGCTTTAACTGAAGGTAAAGTGAAGTTTGAAGTGAAAGGCGAGCACAATCGTAGATATGTAAGCATCGTCAGCGAGTAAGCTGGATGGTTACAAAAAACCCCGCCTAGAGCGGGGTTTTTTATTATAAATTTTCTCCACTGTCTGACATGCGTTATACTGAGCAACAGTAAAACTAAGTCAAACCAGATCACAGTTAATCAGGACGCACCTCATGAAGTTTGTTGATGAAGCGATAATCCGTGTTGAAGCCGGCGACGGCGGTAACGGTATTATCAGTTTTTTACGGGAAAAGTTTATTTCCAAAGGCGGCCCAAATGGCGGTGACGGTGGTGATGGTGGTGATGTTTACCTACTAGCAGATGAAAACCTTAACACCTTGGTAGACTACCAATTTGAAAAGTTTCACGAAGCTGAACGCGGTGAAAACGGCGGTAGCGTTAACTGTACCGGTAAACGGGGTGCCGACTTAGTATTAAGAGTGCCTGTTGGAACGCGTGCTGTGGATGCCGATACGGAAGAAGTGATTGGCGATTTAACAGCAAACGGTAAAAAGCTGATGGTCGCTAAAGGCGGTTGGCATGGTTTAGGTAACGCCCGTTTTGCTAGTAGCACAAACCGCACGCCACGTAAAAAAACCAATGGTACGCCAGGTGAAATCCGTAATTTACGCTTAGAATTATTATTGTTAGCTGATGTAGGATTGTTAGGCTTACCCAATGCGGGCAAATCAACGTTAATCCGCGCCGTGTCAGCAGCTAAACCGAAAGTGGCCGATTATCCTTTTACCACCTTAGTGCCTAATTTAGGCGTAGTACGGGTTGAATCTCATCGCTCTTTTGTGATTGCCGATATTCCTGGTTTAATTGCCGGTGCTGCAGAAGGTGCGGGTTTGGGGATCCAATTCTTAAAGCATTTAGAACGTTGTCGCTTGTTATTACATGTGGTCGATGTGTTGCCTGCTGACGGTTCCGATCCGGCCGAGAATGCCAAAACCATCATTGAAGAATTACATAAATACAGTACAAAATTAGCGGCGAAGCCTCGCTGGTTAGTATTTAATAAACTGGATTTAGTATTAGAAGAAGAGTTAGATGAAATCATTGCTGAGGTCACTAAAGCCATTGATTGGCAAGGCCCGGTCTTTAAGATTTCAGCCGCGTCACGTGAAAACACCGCGCGTTTATCTAAAGATATCTTAAGTTACATTGAAGAATTACCTGCCGAAGAAGTCGCTGATCCTATTGCTGATCCTGTTACCTTTAAGTGGGATGATTACCACGAAGAAGCGGCAGCATTGGAAGATGACTTGGATGACGACGATGATTTCGACGATGATGACTATGATGTCGAAGTGATTTATCAGCGCTGAGTTAGCCTTATGCAAATAGCTATGATCGCAGCGATGGCGGCCAATCGCGTAATCGGTTTGAATAATCAGATGCCTTGGCATTTGCCGGCCGATTTAAAGCATTTTAAAGCCATGACTTCGGGTAAGCCGGTATTGATGGGGCGCAAAACCTTTGAATCCATTGGTCGTCCTTTACCGGGGCGTCGTAATATCGTGATCAGTCGTCAGCCGGTACCGGCTAACTGTAACGTAGAATGGGTGAATAGCGTTGAACAAGCTTTAGCGTTAGTAGCCGATGTGCCAGAAGTGATGATTATTGGTGGTGCTGACATTTACCGCCAGTGCTTACCTTTAGCGCAGCGCTTATATTTGACTGAAATTGCCTTAGACACACCAGGCGATGCTTTCTTCCCAGATTATCAAGCGGTAGGGCCTTGGCAGATCACGAGTGAGGATGTTGTGCCACAAAGTGATAGCAACCCTTTAGCTCATCGTTTTATCACCTTAGAGCGCTGCTAATAAAGGCACGTCAATAAAAAAGGCCAGCTAACAAGCTTAATGCCGGTCAGTTAAGCTGGCCGGCATTTTTCTTTCGGACAGGGTATTTCTGCTTACTCGACTTTAGGCAGCGAGGATAACATCGCTCTCGGCGTCCAGGTAGTAAGAAGTAGGACGC
>NZ_JAJHOG010000011.1:0-130577 GCF_020819615.1 Rheinheimera sp. UJ51 | reverse complement strand
TGGCGTCCTACTTCTTACTACCTGGACGCCGAGAGCGATGTTATCCTCGCTGCCTAAAGTCGAGTAAGCAGAAATACCCTGTCCGAAAGAAAAATGCCGGCCAGCTTAACTGACCGGCATTAGGCGAAAGCCGGTTTTTTTTCAAGTGACCTTAGGCCAAAATACTATCCAACCAAGCTTGGCGCTCTTTTAACGCAGCCAATACGCGTTGTGGTGAAGTGCCACCATAAGCATTGCGCTTGGCTAAGCCGGCTTCGATGGTCAAAGCAGCAAACACATCATCACTGATCAGTTCACACACCTGCTGCATCTCTGCTAATGGCAGTGCTTCTAACGCAACCTTCGCCGCTGATGCCTTTAACACCAACTCGCCGGATAACTCATGCGCATCACGAAACGGAATACCCTTCGCCACCAGATAATCGGCTAAGTCAGTCGCATTGCTATAGCCGAGCTCTGCTGCTAAACGACATTGCGCTTCGTTTACCGACAAATGCGGCAATACGGTTGCCAGTACTAACAACGATTGCTGCCAGGTACTCATCAAGTCGAAAAAGCCTTGCTTATCTTCTTGCATGTCTTTGTTGTATGCCAGAGGTAAACCTTTAATGACATGCAAAATGGCCACTAAATGGCCCAAGACACGACCGGTTTTACCACGCAATAACTCAAATACATCGGGGTTTTTCTTTTGCGGCATTAAAGATGAGCCGCTACTGATCGCGTCACCCAATTTAAAGAAGCCCGCTTCGCCTGAGCAAAAGAAAATAACATCTTCTGACAAACGTGATAAATGCGTCATGCATAAGGTTGCGGCAGCGGATAACTCAACCACATAGTCGCGATCGGATACCGCATCTAAGCTGTTAGCTGCAGGTTCGGCAAAATCTAGGCGTTGTGCCAGTGTATGCCGATCCATTGCTACGCCCGTTCCGGCGAGTGCGCCACAACCTAGAGGACAACTGTCTAAACGTGCGACAGCATCATCCAATCGGCCCAGGTCACGTTTGAACATTTCTACATAGGCCAAGGCCCAGTGCGCCACTAATACCGGCTGTGCCCGCTGTAAGTGGGTAAAACCCGGCATCACTGCGGTTTCGGCGCGCTCAGCAAACACCAACAAGGCTTTTAACGCCGCCAGTAGTGATTGACGCACATGACCCGCATTTAAACGAGTCCAGAGCCGCAAGTCAGTTGCAACTAAGTCATTACGGCTGCGCCCCGTGTGTAATTTCTTCGCAACATTACCTAGCTTGGCCGTTAGTTGGGCTTCGACCCAACTATGAATATCTTCTTCTTGCGTTTGCAGCGGTAACTTAGGATCCGCTTCAATCGCTACAGCTAAGTCGGCCAGGCCGGCATCTAACTGCTGCGCTTCTTGCTGATTGATAATACCGGCTTGCAGCAAGCCCGCAGCCCAAGCACGGGATGCGGTAATATCTTGCAATGCAAGTTGATAATCAAAGCTCAACGAATCGTTGAACTCACGAAATTCTGCCAGTGTGGCCTCAGTAAAGCGCCCTCCCCACATAGCCATAATACTTAACCCTTGTTTGCGTGTAAGGCTCTGATCCGGCTAGCCAGACTGTATAATCTGATAAAGCCTTCAGCGTCTTTTTGGTTGTACACTTCATCACCTTCGAACGTGGCGAATGCTTCTGAGTACAAGCTGTTTGGTGAGCGACGTTTCGCTACCGTGACATTGCCTTTGTACAACTTTATCACAACATCACCGGTTAACTGTGACGCTAAAGAGGTTGCTGCGGCAAGTAAGGCGTCTTTTAATGGCGTGAACCAACGTCCATCATAAACCAGCTGCGCAAACTCTAGACCCACTTCTTCACGGTATTTCAGTGAAGTACGGTCATACACTAAGGCTTCTAAACCTTTTAACGCGGCTAATAAAATTGTACCGCCGGGTGTTTCATAACAACCCCGAGATTTCATGCCAACCAAACGGTTTTCAACGATATCGATACGGCCAACACCATGCTCAGAGCCGATATCATTCAGTAACTCAATGGCAGCAACCCCCCCCATCGCTTGACCATTGATGGTGGTTAATTCACCGGCTTCGAAACTTAACTCAACGTAAGCGGCTTGATCAGGAGCTTGTTCAGGTGATTTCGTCCACATCCAGATTTGATCTGAAGGCTCGTTCCACGGATTCTCAATTTCACCGCCTTCGTGTGAAATATGCCATAAGTTGGCATCACGGCTATAAATCTTGGTCGCTGAAGCGGTAGTCGGAATGTTTTTCTCAGCCAAGTAATTAAGCAGTGACTGACGAGAGTTAAATTCCCATTCACGCCATGGCGCGATCACTTTTAATTGTGGCGCTAACGCGGCAAAGGCCCCTTCAAAACGTACTTGGTCATTACCTTTACCCGTACAGCCGTGACATAACGCATCGGCACCTAATTCTAAGGCTAAATTAACTTGGGCACGCGCAATCACAGGGCGTGCCATAGAGGTTCCTAATAAATATTGGCCTTCATACACCGCACCGGTTTTTAACGTCGGGAAAATCACTTCATTGACTAGCTCTTCACGTAAGTCAACGATGTAGCAGCTGCTAGCACCTGATTTAATGGCTTTTTCTTCTACACCGGCAAGCTCTTCATCGCCTTGACCGACGTTAGCAACAAAGGCAATCACCTCGCAGTTATAATTATCCTTTAACCACGGCACGATAGCCGATGTATCTAAACCACCTGAATAGGCTAAAACTACCTTTTTAACGTTTTCAACGCTCATCATCAACCTCAACTAAATAAACTGACTAAAACGGCATTTTGTGCGTGCATGCGGTTTTCCGCTTGCTGCAATGCCAAAGAATGTTCACTGTCTAACACTTCACTGGTCACTTCGTGGCCACGATGTGCAGGTAAACAGTGCATAAAATGTTTTACCGCTAAACGCTGCATCACTGCAGTATTGATCTGATAGGGTGAAAAAATTTCAGTAATTAACGCAGGATCAGAACGGGTACCCATTGATAACCAAGTATCGGTATAGATCGCATCAGCACCGGCCGCAGAAGAAACATGCTGGCTCAATGTTAACTTGGCGCCACTGCGCTGCGCGATTTCTTGCGCTTTTAATAATACATGCGCATCAGGGCCAAAACCTTGTGGTGTGACCACCGTTAAGTCCATCCCCATGATCGCTGCACCTAACATCAAAGATTGGCAAACATTATTGCCATCGCCAACATAGGCTAAGTGTACTTGAGATAAATCGCCGTACTGCTCTTTTAATGTCAATAAATCGGCTAAGGCTTGGCACGGGTGATAAATATCACTTAACGCATTGATAACCGGTTTTTTACTGCTTAAAGCTAAACGCACCAGGGTTTTCTGTGAGTAAACACGCGCCACAATAGCATCGGTCCAGCATGCTAAGTTACTGCCGAAGTCTTCAACCGATTCACGCTCACCCATAGCGCCATTTTGCAAATCAAGATAGACACTATGGCCACCTAATTTGTGAATACCCACATCAAAGCTTACGCGGGTGCGTAACGAGGGCTTTTCAAACAGCAAAGCAATACTTCGCCCCTGCAAAGCATGTCGGTAATTTTTAGGTGATTGTTTGATATCTAAGGCGAGATCAAGCAGAGCAGACAATTGTTGTTGATCCAGTTCAGCTAAACATAGCAGCTGGGTTAATTTACTCATAGCACACGCGTTATCCGCTAAGCGGTATCCTTACTCAATGGCACCAAGCAATGGCGCCGTTAATTAATACAAAATGCAGGTGCCGACCGGCTTATCCTGCATCAAATTCATCAAATCGGCTGGGTTTTGCCAGCCCGCGACCACAATATTACTTTGCAACGCGGCCGCTGTTTCTAAAGCAGCATCTAACTTCACTTTCATGCCGCCTTTAATCACACCCTCAAGCACTAAGTTACTGGCTTGTTCGGCAGAAAGTTCGCTAATTAACTGCATATTGGCATCGAGAATGCCGGGAACGTCGGTTAATAACACCAATTGGCCTTTCACTAGCTGGCAAATAGCCGCTGCGGCTAAATCGGCATTCACATTTAACAACTGGCCATCGGCAGCAATGCCAATCGAGCTAAATACGGGGGTATAGCCTTGAGTTAATAACAACTCAATTAAGGTCGCATCGGCGGGTTTAACAATACCTACCGCACCAAGGCGCGTATTCACGGTAAATTGACAGGCATTACCCGCGGATAAATTTAAGCCAACTGGGAGCAAACCTTGCAACATGGCGCGGCTGACCATTTCAGCATTTACCGCGCCATCTAAAGCACCGGTTATCACAGGCATTTGTTCTGCCGGTGATACCCGTTGCCCATCAATTTTTTCTGTGACAAAACCAAACTTGCTCAGCCATTGATCAACCTGATCGCCACCACCGTGTACTAAAATGACCGGCCGTTGCTGCTTAATGTTGGCGCATACCGCTAATAAGGCATCTAACGCTTGCCTGTCTTGCAGTAAGCGGCCACCCATTTTTAATACTAGCGGTTTCATAGGCTGGCTCCTGCTAATAAACCCGCTGTCTCCGGTTTACCAAAACGCACATTTGCCGCCTGCATCGCTTGCGCGGCAGCACCTTTTAATAAGTTATCAATGGCTGACATAATGACTAATTGCTCACCATCTTGCTGCCAATACAAATCACAAAACGGTGTACCCGCCACATCGGCAACATTAGGAGAGTTCTTAGTAAAACGGATTAACGGCTTATTGGCATAAGCATGCTGAAAGGCTGCCGCAACTTGCTCAGCGCTCACGCCAGCTTTTAACGTAACAACGCAGGTTGCCAAAATGCCGCGCTTAAAATTACCCAGATGAGGGGTAAACACCACTTTGCGTCCCAGATTTTGTTCAATCTCTGGGCGGTGCCGGTGTTTAAAGAAACCATAAGCATTTAAACCGACTTCACAAAATGAAGTACTTAAGCTGGCTTTGCGGCCGGCACCCGAGACACCACTTGTTGCACTGATCACCGGAATGCAGTCTTGAGTCACTAAATCGGCTTTTAGCAGCGGTAATAACGCCAACGTACAAGCAGTAGGATAACAGCCAGGAACCGAGACTAAATCACCCAATGGGCTCGTTTGCCATTCCATTAAAGAATACACCGCTTGGGCTAATAACTCAGGATGTTGATGAGCGTAACCATAGTATTTCGGGTATAAGTCAGCTTGCTTTAAACGAAAGGCACCCGATAAATCCACAACCGCAATACCTTTTGCTAACAACAGCGGGGCAATAGCTTCACTGGCTTCATGTGGCAACGCCAAAAACGCGACCTGCACATCTAACGTCTCAACGCGCTCATCGGTCCAAGGCTCAACCATAATATCGACTTGCTGCTGAAAACGAGGATATAACTGGGCGAAAGGTTCACTACTGCGACCGGCCGATGCAAAAGCATAGCTCAGTTCAAAATAGGGGTTAGCGCATAACAAAGCACATAGCTCAGCACCACTGTATCCCGCTGCGCCGAGGACGGCACTGCGAATTTTAATGTTTTGTTGTTCAACGGACATGGAAAACTCTTAAAAGAAAAACTAGGCTACAAGTTATAGCACAATATGGCGCCTAGTGTAGAACGAAGGATATGCACAATCAAGAATTATTATGCTGTTTTTTTGAATTAATACCCAATATTTAACGCGTGTTATCAGCTAAGGCTAAGCGATTACGCCCTAATCTTTTCGCGTTATACAAGGCTTTATCGGCACTGACTAATAGTTGGGGTAATTCCAACTTATTATTCGTGGTTAAACCAATACTAATCGTGATATGCAAATCTGCAGCTAGATCAGTGAAGTTAAGTTTTTCTACTTTATGACGAAGGCGTTCACACACCTCTGAAGCATCCTGTAATGAAGTATCAGGTAACAACACCACAAATTCCTCGCCGCCCCAACGTGCAAGCATATCAACCGTCCGGCATTGCTGTTTTAACACTTCAGCCAAACGTTTCAGTACTTCATCACCTACCGCATGCGACAGTTGATCATTAACCCGCTTAAAATGATCAACATCTATTAATGCCAGACATAAAGTGGTGTGATTCCGCTGCGCGCGTTGATACTCATGCTGCAATTCTTCATCAAAGGCTCGGCGATTAGCCAAACCGGTTAAGGCATCTTGTCTCGCCAGTAATTGCAGTTCCGTTGTTTGCTCTGAGACTAATTTACGCAAACGTTGTTCAGTGTGTCTCAAACTCGACATACGCCAACGCACCAACATAATACTGAGTGTGGTGAGTAACAAGATAATGGCTAATTTAAACCACCAACGCTGCCAAAGATGTGGCAATAGCGTAAAGGTATAGACAGCTTCTTGCTTGCTCCACTCACCATCGGGATAACTGGCACTCACTAAAAAGCGATATTCGCCTGGTGGTAAGTTAGTGTACTCAGCGGTAATGGCGGTGCCACGCGCCACCCAATCACGATCAAAACCGTCTAACTTAGTGCGATACTGAATTCGCCCTGACATCACAAAACCCAAGCCTGCGTAACTAATTTCCAATCGATTGCTGCCTGCGGCGAGATTAGCTGGAGAATCTAAGGGTAAAGCTTGGCCATCGACATGCACTTTTTCAATGACTACTGGCGGAGCAATTTCAGCAAATTGCTGCAAGCGCTCAGGCTGAACCCGCGTAACGCCCATAGATGTGGCAAACCACACCGAACCATCATGGTGTAGTGCACCCGCTTTGGCAGAGCCGCCATTGGCTTGCGAGCTAATCATGCCATCGCTTTCACCATACAGTTCGACATTTAATGCACTACGCTTACCGGCTAAAAGCGCTAGGGCATGGCTGCGATTTAACCTTAAAATACCCCTATTACTGCTGATCCAAAAGGATCCTTGCTGGTCTTGAACTAACTCAAATATTTTATCAAACGGCATGCCTTGCCCTCGGCCAATAATCTGTATGTCATTGCGGGCTAGATGATAGGCCATCAGGCCACGATCCGTGGTGATCCATAAAATGTTAACTGGGGCATCATAGGTCATCCCAAAGGCATAGTGTGCATCATCATAGGCGGCTAAATTTAGTGTTCTCAGCTGCTCGTTTTCATAAACGGCCACACCATTGCCGGTACCAATAAAAATCCGCTGATCAGGTGCTTGAAACAGCGAGACAACAAACGAACTGGGTAAACCGTCAGCAACGTCTAAACTTAAAATACCATCATCCTTTACAAGACTGACACCATTAGACGTACCTACCCACATTTGACCGTTGCCCAGAGGTAAAATGGCGCGCACTTCATTGGCCGGTAAACCGTTCCCGGTATCATAATGGCGTCGGATTTGATCGTGTTGCAGTTCAATTAAACCATCGGCATAGGTACCCACTAACACCGTCTGATCTGGTCCTTCCGCTAGACTTAACACCGACTGCCCGACACTGACTGCCGATAAATCAATAATACTGAATGCACCATTACAAATACGGGTTAAACCGCGGCTGCTACCAACATACATGCAGCCATTGGAATGCGACAACACAGCACGGGTATAATTTCCGGCTAATCCGGCTTCGGTGGTCATGGTATTAAAAGGCGCATCTCTTAAACGAAAAATGCCGCCATTAGTGCCAACCCACAAATTACCTTCTTTGTCTTTTAACAAGGCTAAAATACGATTATTGGGTAAGCCCTGTCGCATATCTAAGGTTTCAGTAATACCGTTATGTTGGCGTAATAAGCCTCTATCGATAGTGCCAATCCAAAGAATGTCGGCATTATCCTGCAATATGGCCGACACTGGAACATTATCTAATAAAGTTAATGGTTTAGCTTGACTTGGCTGTGCCAGATAAAGGCCACGTTCTGTACCAACCAGTAACTCTGCTTGATGATTTAATTCCAAAGCAAATATCGGTACGCCATTAAATTCGTCAGCAGCAACCGGTTGAATTTGCAATTGTGCATCTAAGTAAACCAATCCATTCGCGGTGCCAACCCACAGCAAGCCCTTGGCGTCTTGTTGCAAACTGTGAATTTGGAGTGAGGGTAATCCATCGTCAAGCGTAAAATGTGTGCGTTTACCGGCAGCATCTTGCATGTAGAGGCCCTGCCCCTCAGTAGCAACCCATAATCGATCTTGATTATCCATAAACAAACGATTAATCAATTCACCAAAAGGGGGGAAAGCTTGCCATTGCCCATCTTGAACTTTAACCAACCCGCCCCGTGCACCACCTATCCACAAAACATTATGTTGATCTAAATGAAAAGTACGCACACCGACATCAGGCAAACCGGTTTGGGGGTTACGATCAAAAATGCGAAATTCGCGGCCGTTATAACGTGCAACGCCTTCCCAAGTCCCAAACCACATATAGCCATCAGGGGTTTGAGCTATGGCATTAATAGTGTTGTGCGGTAAACCGGCTCGAGTGTTAAGCGTTTCTTTAAAATAATTATCTAAGGTAGGAATATGCTTTGCAGCAGAAGCCGCCGCCGTATTAAAAAATACAGCACACAACAAAAAGCAGAAAAACTGATAAACATGTCGCCGATGCCGACACAGGCCCGATAAAAGCATGCAGAAATCCAATTCCTTGGCTGTAGCGTTAGCGCCTAGCTACTTATATGCTTTAGATTACCCGAATTTAATTAACAATGCCAAGCGTGTTACCTGCTTACGGAACTTGATTTTACGGTGAAAAGAAGCCAGCAAACATGAACTAAAATAAAGAAATCATTAAGTTAATGAATTTCAGATATTAGCGAGAGCACACAAAATATTAAAAATAACTTAGGCAACAGGCATTAAATCATCTGTTGCCTAAGCTCGAGGGTTTGTTTTAGTCAGCTAAACGCTGAGCAACCACATTTAGCGCTTGTTGCAAATCAGCACGTAAATCTGCCACATCTTCAATGCCTATTGATAACCGCACTAAGGTGGCAGCAATACCCGCTCGCTGCTGCGCTGCCGCATCCATCGAAGCATGTGTCATTGAAGCAGGATGACAGATTAAACTTTCAGTGCCTCCCAGTGATTGCGCCAAAGTAAAATAGTTTAAAGCATTGAAAAAATCTTTTAACAATGCCGCAGGGGCGTTCAACTCAAAACTACACATCGCCCCAAAACCCAATTGCTGCTCTTTAGCAATCTGATGCCCAGGATGAGTTGCCAGCCCGGGATAATACACTTTAGCGACTAAAGGATGCGCCGCTAAAAAATCGACCACTGCAGCCGTATTTTCTTGTTGCAGCTTTAAGCGCAAGTTTAACGTTCTTAAGCCTCGCAAGGTAAGATAGGCATCAAATGCTCCACCGGTTAAGCCTAAACAGTTTCCCCACCATTTTAATTCTTCGCCAACCGCCAGATCCTTAGCAATCAGGGCACCGCCGATAATATCAGAGTGGCCATTGATAAATTTCGTCGTCGAGTGTATGACTAAATCTGCACCTAAGGAGAGGGGCTGCTGCAATACCGGCGATAAAAAGGTGTTATCCACCACCACTTTGGCTTTGAGGCTGGCCGCTAACTGACAAACCGCCCGCACATCGGTAATTTGCAGTAATGGGTTACTCGGTGTTTCTAACCAAATCATGCTGGCTTGGCTTAACCGTAGCTGCTCGGCCCAATCGGCATCTTGAAAATTGATAATCTGTAATTTAAAAGCCTGCTTCTTTTGCGCCAAATTGGTAAATAATCGATAACTACCACCATAACAATCATGCGGGATCACTAAGGTGTTAGAGGGGGTCAGTAATTGCAGTGCTAACAAACAAGCTGACATACCCGTATTGGTAATAATCGCTTTAGCACCGCCTTCAAGTTCGGCTAGCGCCTCCCCTAGTACATCGCGGGTAGGGTTATTAGAACGTGAATAATCATAAGGACCTGGCTGCCCTAATGCCGGAAGTTGATAAGTTGAAGTGAGGTAAATCGGTGGTGTCACTGCACCAAAGGCGGTATCTTCCGCAATACCCGCTCGAGCAACGATAGTCGCTGGATGACGCTTGGTCATAATACGCCCTTTTGGATGTTTAGATGTCTAAAAAGTATAATGCGTTAACACTGGAAGTCAAACCATTTAGCCGTCTATAATGTTTATTTGTTGCACAGTGTTTGACTGTAACAGAGAAAACAGTAGAATTTCGCACTTGCGCGAGCAATTTCTCTCGACCAATAACAAGGGACCCTTATGGCTAAGTGGAATGGTGAGTATGCTCACCCTTACGCGGAACACGGTAAAAAATCAGAACAAGTTAAAAAGATTACCGTATCGATCCCGCTGAATGTTTTAAAAGTGCTAACTGACGAACGCACTCGCCGCCAAGTGAACAACTTACGGCATGCTACAAATAGTGAGTTATTGTGCGAAGCCTTTTTGCACGCCTTTACTGGCCAGCCGTTACCGGCTGATGACGATCTACGTAAAGATAATCCGCATCAAATTCCTGCTGAAGTTCGGCAGATTTTGACCAGCATGGGTAAACCCATCCCAGTCATCATTGAAGCAGAAAACGACGAAGAATAAAAAAACCGCCAATAGGCGGTTTTTTTATAAGTGGCACAGCTTACTTATAGTAATTATCAGGCAGTGGTAAACGAGCAACGCCCGAGTTTACCGCAGCTTCTGCCACAGCGCGTGCTACACGAGGCAACAATCTCGGATCCATCGGTTTTGGAATAATATAAGATTTACCAAACTCTAAAGCAGACACGTCAGCCGCCGCCAAAACTTCTGCTGGTACGGGCTCTTTAGCAATTGAGCGGATCGCTTCTACTGCTGCAAGTTTCATTGCGTCATTGATTTCACTGGCACGCACGTCTAAAGCACCACGGAAAATAAACGGGAAGCACAAGACATTATTCACTTGATTAGGGTAATCAGAGCGACCTGTTGCCATGATCAGATCTTGTCGAGCCGCGTGTGCGAGCTCAGGCTTAATTTCTGGATCAGGGTTTGAACAAGCAAAAATTACGGGCTTATCTGCCATTAACATTAATGCTTCTGCTGGCAACACATCGGGGCCCGATACACCAACAAATACATCCGCCCCTTGTAAAGCATCTTCTAAAGTCCGTTTATCGGTATTATTGGCAAATAACGATTTATATTGGTTTAAATCTTCGCGCCGAGCATGGATCACCCCTTTGGTATCCAACATATAGATATGCTCACGCATGGCACCGCATTTAATTAATAACTCCATGCAAGCAATAGCCGCAGCACCCGCGCCCATACAAACGATAATGGCGTGTTTAATATCCTTACCTTGGATTTCTAACGCATTAAGCATACCGGCAGCAGTGACTATTGCCGTACCATGTTGATCATCATGAAACACCGGGATGTTGCAGCGTTTGATTAACTCTTTTTCTATTTCAAAACATTCTGGCGCTTTAATATCTTCTAAATTAATCCCGCCAAAGGTATCGGCAATATTGGCAACAGTCGTTATAAACTCTTCCGTTGTGCGATGTGACACTTCAATATCAATCGAATCTAAGTTGGCAAAGCGTTTAAACAACAAGGCTTTACCTTCCATCACCGGTTTTGATGCTAAATGCCCGAGATTACCCAAACCTAAAATCGCAGTACCGTTAGAAATCACGGCGACTAAGTTACCTTTAGCGGTATATTTATACACATTGTCTGGATCAGCGGCAATTTCACGAACGGGCTCCGCCACACCGGGGCTGTAAGCTAGCGCAAGATCACGGACGGTTTCAGCCGGTTTGCTAATTTCAATACTAATTTTTCCTGGGCGGGGTTCGGCATGATAGCGAAGTGCCTGTTCTCTGAAATCTGTCATTCTAATTGTCCTGGAGTAAGGTAAGCGGCGACAGGCTGCAATTATGCTTATTATTGTTTCACAGCAAGCCAGATGAAGGCTCATTTTAATGAGCTCTTTAATAGAAGAACACCAATTTGTTGCTGGACCTACCAGCCTAAGCAAGTATGACCACCCTCTTGTTGATATTTTCTTCTCCTCTTATAGCAAGAAATGCGCTAGCCATAAAGAAGCCTATACACTTAAAACCCAATCTCTTGCTGAGTATTTATGTGTTGAACTAGTCACCACCAATATTTAACATAAATAAAACAATTTACCGTTAATTTTGGCTACATCCCTTGACCGTCATTAAAATATCACTACAATAACTGGTAAATATTTAGTTAATGAGGTTATGCCATGCGCCTTTTATCGATCTCTGCACTTATTCTCGTGAGTAGCATCAGTATTAGCCTGCCCGCCACTGCACAAAATACGGCGAACAATGAGCAAATATGCACTGAAACTGACTGCACAAAAGAGCTGCGTAAATTGATGCGACTGGCTCGAGCAGGTAGCGGCGATGCCGCGGCGATCGTTGCGATGTCTTATGCTACAGGCGATGGTTTAGAACAGAATACCAGTCAAGCATTACGCTATCTTCGCCAAGGTGTGCGCCAGCGTAACCCCATGTCAGTTTACTTGATGTCAGATTGGTTAAGAAATGGCTTTGTTATTGAGCAAGATATCGCAGAAGCCGACCGTTTATTAGAACAAGCCATCTCTTTAAATTACGCTCCAGCCCAATATGCAAAAGCAGTAACATTATTGCAAACTGAAGATCCAACACAAATCGAGCAAGCGGTGGTATTACTCGAGCAAGCGTCAGAACAAAAGTTAGCAACGTCAATGCTGTTACTGGGCCAACTTAAACAACATGGTGTTGGCACTGAAAAAGATCTCGTTGCTGCGGCGGAGTTGTTTAAACGCTTAGTGTTAACTGGTCAAACCCAAGCCAAACCTTATTTAGCGGAAGTCAGCGCTGAACTAGCAGCAAACAATGAACATGCAGAATTAGTAAAAGATTTACAGCAAGTTGAAAACATTGAAGTCATCCGCGTGACGGGTCAGCAAATACAAATGAACAACATGCTTGCCGGTTTAGTCAAACGGTTAAATTCTTCAGGGCTTTATGATAACCGCTCTGTCGGTAGTCGTATTCGCGGGGTCAGTTGTGAGCAAAGCGGCAGCAACTGTGCCAGTATTAAACCAGACAGCTCTTCCTCTTCAATTAACCAAGTGTTATCAGGTGGTCAATAACCGGTTGTTTGAATTTGCTGCATAATCGTTTTAGCCATAGGTTGTACCCACTTAACGCTGTGTCTTAGCTAGCATGCTGAGCATGGCGTTTATTTATTGTGCTACAACCATCGCCATGACAACCGTGCCGCGATGCTCAGTAAAGATTAATGCTAATGTGCACATTCAGCGTATTTTGAAGCAAAAAAAACCGGAGCCTAAGCTCCGGTTTTTTTTCGTTCGGTAATCGATTAACGATTGCCCAGAACAGAGAAACGTTTTTTGAAGCGATCTACACGACCACCTACGTCTAACACTTTTTGCTTACCAGTATAAAACGGGTGACAGGCTGAACATACGTCCAAGTGGATGTCTTTGCAAAGTGCAGAGCGAGTTTTGAATGCATTACCGCAAGTACAAGTAGCAGTAATTTCTTTGTATTCTGGATGGATACCTGGTTTCATGGGTTACCTCGTTAGGCCGTATCGCTATCTGGTCACAATTTTTGGCGCCAGACACCATACGCAATTACAGTTAATTTAGGGCGCGTAGCTTAATTGATAGGCAAACAAGTTGCAACCTGCCCGCGGCAAAAAAACACTATTTTTGTTTTACTTGGCAAGCCGGATATCGATCCTTAAACTAACAATCCCTTTGCTTTGTTGTGGAAACCATAGTGACCGTTATTCGAGTGGCTCTGCCCGTCCCGTTACGCCAACATTTTGATTATCTGTTGCCTGAAAACAGCAGTGTAACAGTGGGGTGTCGGGTACAAGTGCCATTTGGTCAACGTCAGTTAATCGGGATTGTTTGGCAAATTGATCCGGATAGTCCTTTTGAACACAGCCAACTCAAAGCAGTAGGTCACATTTTAGAAGACGCTCCGGTGATCTCCGGCACCCTACGCCTTTTATTAAGCTTTGCAGCGGATTACTATCACCATCCGTTAGGTGAAGTGCTGACCGCGGCCCTTCCTGCGTTATTGCGTGAGGGCCGACAACTGCGCGATTTTGCCCTAACCGGCTATCGATTAACGGCGGCAGGCGAAGCAGCACAAAGTAGTGATTTTAAGCGTTCGGCGAAGCAACTTGCCTTGTGGCAAACGCTGCAAACCAGCCCTTTAGCTGAAGATACACTACTGCAACAGCATCATCGCAGCACACTGAAACAACTGATAGACAAAGGCATGGTTGTTGCTGAAACACTAGAGCGTCAACCTTACGCCTATCAAGGTTTAGCACAAACACCCTTACAGCTGACAGTTGACCAGGCTATTGCTGTGAGTGCGGTGCAGCAGGCTCACGGAAAATTTCAGCCGTTCTTGTTAGAAGGTGTCACCGGCTCGGGTAAAACCGAAGTGTATTTGCAATGCATTGCGCCTTTATTAGCCCGTGGCGAACAAGTCTTATTGTTGCTACCTGAAATTGGCTTAACGCCGCAAACACTTCAACGTTTTGTACAGCGCTTTAATGTGCCCGTTTTAGCTTGGCACTCTAACCTCAGCGATGGCGAACGTTTGTCATGCTGGCTACAAGCGGCAAGCGGCAGTGCTGCGATTGTCATTGGCACGCGCTCGGCGCTGTTTTTACCGTTTCGACAACTCAGCTTAATTATTATTGATGAAGAGCATGATTTATCTTTAAAACAGCAAGATGGCTTTCGCTATCATGCGCGTGATCTGGCGATTAAACGCGGCTCATTAGAAGGCTGCCCTGTGTTGCTTGGCTCTGCCACCCCCAGTTTAGAATCTTTATATAATTGCCAACAAAAACGCTATGTGCATTTAGCACTGCAACATCGCGCTACAGGGCAAAGCTTACCGCCATTTGAGTTAATTGATTTAAAACAGCAGCAATTACAGTTCGGCTTAGCCGATAGCAGTATTAAACAAATCCGCGGCCAGTTAGCCCGTGGTAAGCAAGTGATGTTATTTTTAAATCGCCGCGGTTTTGCCCCGGCGCTTAGCTGTCAAGATTGCGGCTGGCTGACCGAATGTAAACGTTGCAGTACCTTTACCACTTATCATAAACATAGTCGCCAATTGTTATGTCACCATTGCGGCGCCAGCCGCCCTATTCCTAGGCAATGCGGAGCTTGTGGCAGTGCTCGATTAGCGCCAGTCGGCCAAGGCACTGAACAGTTAGAAGAACATTTGCAGCAGTTGTTTGCAGATACACCTGTAACCCGTTTAGACCGCGATAGTACAAGGCGAAAAGGTGCTTTAGGGGAGTTGCTTAAGGATATTAATCAAGCTGGGCCACGCCTGATTTTAGGTACGCAAATGCTGGCGAAAGGCCATCACTTTCCTTTTGTGACCTTGGTGGTAATTGTTGATGTCGATGGCGCCTTATACAGTGCAGACTTTCGCGCGCCAGAACAATTAGCTCAACTGCTGACACAGGTCGCTGGCCGCGCAGGTCGAGGCAATGACAAAGGTAAGGTATTACTGCAAACACAGCATCCTGAACATGCTCTGCTGCAAGATATTATTCAAAACGGTTATGCGGCTTTTGCGCGCAGCGCCCTGCTCGAACGCCAACAAACCACCTTACCGCCCTATCAGCACTTGGCATTATTTCGTGCCGAAGCCCTACAAAGTGACTTATGCCAGCAGTGGTTACAACAGGTCGCAGAGCTTTGCCAAGCCTATAACGGTTTACAGCGGCTAGGGCCGTTATTATCGCCTTTAGAGCGCAAAGCGGGTAAGTATCGCTGGCAATTGCATTTGTACAGCCATAATAGACCGCTATTGCATCATGCCTTAGGGCACATCTTGCCAGAAATCACACGTTGGCCGCTGAGCCGTAAAGTAAAATGGCAGCTCGATGTGGATGCTCTTGATCTGAGCTAAACGTAAAGCCAGAGTGATAGCTCTATTTCATTTTTTACTATTCAAGGTAGAATAGCCGTTGTTGTAATGAGTAGGTAACCAAACAGTCACTATGCCACAAAAAGATTATGTGCGCGCCAGTCGCCCGAAACCGGCCAGCAAGAGCAAAGGCAAAGCCCGCCCAGCACGCGGCGCCAAAGCGCAAGCTGCCTCACAAAAACCTTGGATATTAATCGGCTTGGTGCTCTGTGTCTTATTGGCTTTTGTTTACGGTTTGTGGTTTTTACGCCAACAAGCTCCGGTGGTAACGCCGCCTGCAGCGCCCGCTACGGCTGTTACCGTGAAAAAAGATGAGTTGCCTCCCAAGCCCGTAGCTGAGCCTTATCAATATATTGAAGAGCTTAAAAATAAAGAAGTGACCGTCGAAGTGACGGAGCAGCGCCGCAGTGGTCCGGCGCAACTGCAATGTGGCTCTTTTAGACAGCAAACCCAAGCCGAAGCCATGAAGGCGCAAATCGCCTTTGCGGGCATTACTGCCGATGTGCGCCGCACCGAAGGGACCAACGGCGTGTGGTTTCGGGTTGTGCTGGGCCCTTATGAGTCTCGTCGTGCTGCCACGGTTGATATGAATCGGTTACGGCAAATGGGTATTAATACCTGTCAGGTGCGTAACTGGGCTTGAAAAGCTAACGCCTAAACCCTATCTATGCCCTAAGTTAATTCGCCATAGGGCATATTCATGACAACTATCGTATCTGTTCGACGCAATGGTCACGTCGCCATCGGCGGTGATGGCCAGGTGTCACTGGGCAACACCGTAATGAAAGGTAACGCCCGTAAAGTTCGCCGTCTTTACCATAATAAAGTCTTGGCAGGTTTTGCCGGCGGTACCGCTGACGCCTTCACCTTATTTGAACGCTTTGAAGCCAAACTTGACATGCACCAAGGCCATTTAATGCGCGCGGCCGTTGAGTTAGCAAAAGATTGGCGTACCGATCGCATGCTGCGCAAACTCGAAGCGTTACTGGCCGTAGCCGATGCCAACACCTCTTTAATCATTACGGGTAACGGCGACGTGATCCAGCCAGAACACGATCTCATCGCCATTGGCAGTGGCGGCCCTTTTGCGCAAGCGGCGGCGACAGCGCTGCTACAAAATTCTGAGTTAGGCGCGCGTGACATCGTTGAAAAAAGCCTAAAAATTGCCGGTGATATTTGTGTCTATACCAATCACCATCACACCATTGAAGAATTATAAGCGGAACAATTATGTCTGACATGACGCCTAGAGAAATCGTCCACGAGTTGGATCGACACATTATCGGTCAAAATAAAGCCAAACGTGCCGTTGCTATTGCCTTACGTAACCGTTGGCGCCGTATGCAGCTTGATGAAAGCTTGCGCCAAGAAGTCACCCCCAAAAATATTCTGATGATTGGCCCAACTGGTGTAGGTAAAACTGAAATTGCTCGTCGCTTAGCCAAATTGGCTAACGCGCCCTTTATTAAAGTTGAAGCCACCAAATTCACCGAAGTGGGTTATGTCGGTAAAGAAGTAGAAAGCATCATCCGTGATCTGGCAGACAGTGCCGTCAAAATGTTGCGTGAACAAGCGATTGCCAAAAATCGTTTTAGAGCAGAAGAAGCCGCAGAAGAGCGGATCCTCGATGCTTTACTGCCACCCGCCAAAGACGCTTGGGGTGAAACAGAAAAAAGTAGCGAATCGAATACACGGCAAATTTTCCGTAAAAAGCTGCGTGAAGGCCAATTAGACGATAAAGAAATCGAATTGGAATTGTCACAAGGCCCCATTGGCGTCGAAATTATGGCGCCACCGGGCATGGAAGAAATGACGTCGCAATTGCAAAGCATGTTTCAAAGCTTGGGCAATGACAAAAAGAAAAAACGTAAGCTGAAAATCAAAGAGGCTTTAAAGCAATTAATTGAAGAAGAAGCGGCACGTTTGGTTAATCCTGAAGAGCTTAAGCTAGAAGCCCTAGAAGCGGTTGAACAAAATGGCATCGTGTTTTTAGATGAAATCGATAAAATTTGTAAACGCGGCGAAACCAGCGGCCCCGATGTTTCACGCGAAGGCGTGCAACGTGACTTACTGCCGCTGATTGAAGGCTGCACCGTGAACACCAAGCACGGTATGGTAAAAACCGACCATATTTTGTTTATTGCGTCTGGCGCCTTTCAAATGAGTAAACCCTCCGATCTTGTGCCTGAATTACAAGGTCGCTTGCCGATCCGGGTTGAACTGGAAGCGTTAACCGCCGCTGATTTTGAACGCATCTTAACCGAACCTAAAGCGTCACTGACCGAACAAGCGCAAGCGATGCTCGCCACTGAAGGGGTGAACATCAGCTTTACCGCTGACGGCATTAAGCATATCGCGGCCGCGGCCTTTCAAGTGAATGAAACCACAGAAAACATCGGTGCTCGTCGTTTGTACACGGTAATGGAGCGTTTATTAGAGGAAATCTCTTATGATGCCGCCGATCATGCGGGGCAACAAATCAGTATCGATGCGGAGTATGTCGAAAAACATCTGGGCAACTTAGTCCAAAACGAAGATCTCAGTCGGTTTATTTTGTAATGACCAAAAAATTGGTTGGTCTTCATTACCATCAACGTCGCCGTTTGCTCGACTTACAGTTTAGCGACGGCAGCCTCAGCAGTTTGAGTGCCGAGTTTTTACGCGTGCACTCCCCCTCTGCTGAGGTGCGTGGTCATGGCCAACCTAAGTTGGTCAGCCATAAACGTGATGTTGCCATCAAGCAGATCCAAGCGGTGGGTCATTACGCAGTGAAACTGGTTTTTGATGATGGTCATGCCACCGGCTTGTACAGTTTTGCTTATCTTTGCCAGTTGGCTCAAGATGAAACAACCTTGTGGCAAGACTATTTGGCCAAGTTAAAACACGCTAATGCCAGCCGTGAACCGCTGATCAGTATTAAAACGCTGTAAGGGCCAGTGCACTCCCGTTAAGCATCCGCCTGTTACCACTTCCCTCTCAAGTAGAAAACCGCATTGCGTAAGCGACTTTGCCTGATTGTGCTCGAAGTTGTGCTTGAGCTTAGGTGGTAGCAGGTTATACTGTCTGCATACCTTTCTTGCAGTTTGGAGCCACCTTATGGAATATAACACCTCAGAGCTTTGCGATCTGTACGCGGATCAAGTTGATGTCGTTGAGCCAATTTTTGCTAACTATGGTGGTCGCCGTTCTTTTGGCGGAAAAATCCACACCGTAAAATGTTTTGAAGACAACGGTTTGGTGCGTCAAATGCTGACTGACAACGGCATTGGTAAGGTGTTACTGATTGACGGTGGTGGCTCAGCTCGTCGTGCTTTAATTGATGCGGATCTGGCCTCTTTAGCGGCAAGCAACGGCTGGGAAGGCATTGTCTGCTACGGTAGCGTGCGCGATCTTGATGCATTAGAAGATTTCGATATCGGTATTCAAGCCGTTAATGCGATCCCGATTGGCGCTGACGATGCAGGCTTTGGTGAAACCGAAGTGCCCGTTAATTTTGCCGGCGTAACCTTCCTACCTGGTGATCATCTGTATGCTGACAGTACCGGCATCATTTTATCGCCTGATGCACTCGACATCGAGTAACGCATGAACGCCCTGCACTATTTGACTCAAGCGCAACTTGCGCGTTGCTGTCAGCAGCGCAGCGGCGAGCAACGCTTATCTGCCCAGTTACGCTTTCCTGAAGCCACTTTATCGTTAGCAGAGAACCTTGCCTTACATGCCACTCACGGTGGCAAGTTTGTCATACTGGGGATCCCAGAAGATCTGGGCCCTAGAGCGAACGGTGGCTTTGCTGGGGCACAATTAGGCTTTCAAGCGTTTTTAAACAAATTTCTTAATCTGCAAGCTAATGCATTACTCGCCGGTGAATCTATTTTGATCCTCGGTGAGGTAGCCTGTGCCGATTTACAAGCACAAAGTACAGCATTAGATCATCAACAACCCGAGCATTTAAACCAATTACGCGCCCTTTGTGCGCAACTTGACGAACGAGTATTCAGTGCCGTTCAACCTATTTTTGCGCAGGGCTTAACGCCGATAGTGATTGGCGGTGGTCATAACAATGCCTTGCCACTGTTGCGGGCGTTAAGTGATTGTCAGCAGCAACAGGTTAATTGTATTAATTTGGATCCGCATGCCGATTTTCGTGCTTTAGAAGGGCGACATAGCGGCAATGCGTTTAGTTATGCGCAAGCTGAAGCGTTATTACAGCACTATTTTGTGCTGGGGCTACATGTGCAAAAAAATAATGCCGCCAGTTTGACGGCCTTACAGCAAGCGAATTTTGAATATCTCAGCTATCAACAGATCTTTGTAGAAGGCCAGTACAACTGGAGCCAAGCCATCGAACTGAGTTTGCAAAGAGTGTTATCCGCTAACACCAAGTTAGCACTTGAAGTGGATACCGACTGCATTACCAGCATGCCGGCCAGCGCGCTTAACTACAGTGGTATTAGCGTAGCTGAAGCAGAGCAAGCCGTGTTTCAATTCGCCAAATTACCGCAAACCGCTTATTTACACTTAGCCGAAGCCGCGCCTGCGCAACATCCAAGTGGTGAAGCTGCAGGGCTGAATCAATGCGGCCAAGTGTTAAGCCAACTGGTACAAGCCTTTTTAGCGGGTAAGCAACAACAGCCGCCAAGCATTGATTAAGGGGTGATCAGCTACACATTTTTGGCTAAGCGGCATAAGGTGCCACCAATGACCACTTGTTTAAGCGCACTGACGCCAAATTGATAACATAATTCTGCCGGTTGGCTAATCGCATAACAGGCAAAATCGGCACGCATTCCCACAGCCAAACTTCCCCGGTCAGTCAATCCCAGCGCCTTGGCAGCATGACGCGTCATGCCTAATAACGCTTCTTCTGGCGTTAAACGAAACAAGGTGCAGGCCATATTCAACATTAACAATAATGAACAAAATGGCGAGGTCCCCGGATTAAGATCGGTGGCAATCGCCATTGGCACCTGGTAGCGACGTAACAGCGCTATCGGTGGTAATTGGGTTTCCCGTAAAAAGTAATAGGCCCCCGGTAATAACACCGCAACGGTACCGGCTTTTGCCATAAGGGCAATCGCTGCCTCATCCAAATATTCCAGATGATCCGCGGATAACCCCGAAAACTCTGCCACTAAGGCGCTGCCGCCTAAGTTAGATAATTGTTCCGCATGCGCTTTAACCGGTAAGCCTAATGCCTTGGCCGTGTTAAATACTTGCCGACACTGCTCAACACTAAAGCCAATACCTTCACAAAACACATCAACCGCGTCCACCAACTGTTGCTCAGCAAGCAGCGGTAACATACGACACACTTCGTTGATATAACCCGCCGCATCCTCTTTAAATTCTGCTGGCAGTGCATGCGCACCTAAAAAGGTTTTTACAATATTCAGCGGATGATGCTCAGCTAACAACGCGGCGACTTCAAGCAGCTTTTGCTCATTGGCTAAATCGAGACCATAGCCTGATTTAATTTCTACAGTCGTCACGCCTTCGTGCAGTAAGCTATTGAGCCGATCTTTACCTAATACAAACAATTGTTCATGGCTGGCTGCCCGAGTGGCTTTTACGGTACTGGCAATACCACCACCTGCTGCCGCGATAGCTTGATAACTGGCCCCTTGTTGGCGCAGCTCAAATTCATTGGCGCGACTACCAGCAAACAGCAAATGGTTATGACAATCAATTAAACCGGGCAGGATCCATTGGCCTTTTGCATCGTACAGCGGCGTACTTAATGCATCAAATTGCGGCAAATCGGCTTGTGGCCCAACATAAGCAATCAAACCGTCTTTGATGGCCAATGCGCCGTGCGCGATAGCACCATAAGGCTGGCCATTTTCCGTCATGCTGGCGATCTGAGCATTCACCCACACGGCATCAAATTCTGTCACTGTTCCTCCTGAGCACGATTCTGCTAACACTTAATCGCGCAACGACCTCTAGAGCTAAAGCCCAAACTATTAAAAATAGTCTATACGAAAAACTTGTATATACAACTAAGATCCGCTATTTTTATTTGCAGCTAATTAGCGGATCCGTTCTGACCTGCTATCTGACTAACACGAGAATAACATGGCAAAATTTGCAGAAATAAAAGAGTTTATGCTGCGGCAAATTGAAAGCGGTGCCTGGCCTGAGCACAGCCGTGTGCCATCCGAAAATGAATTGGCCGAGCAATTCTCTGTTAGCCGCATGACCGCTCGCCGCGCTTTGCAAGAGCTAACCGAGCAAGGTATTTTGTATCGAACGCAAGGTGTTGGCAGCTTTGTTGCGGCACTTAAATCACAGTCGTCTTTATTGCAAATACATAATATCGCTGATGAAATTGCCGGCCGTGGCCATACCTATAGCGCAACCTTAGTACAGCTAACCGAATTACCTTGCCCCACCATTGTGGCAACAGCACTGGGGTTAAAACGCAATGACCCTGTGTTTTTTTCACTGATTGTGCACTTATCTGCCGGGCAACCACTGCAACTCGAAGCGCGCTATGTCAATCCGCTGCAAGTGCCACTGTATATCCAGCAAGATTTTCAAGAGCAAACACCGCATCACTATCTGAGTATGATTGCGCCACTTACCGAAGCTGAACATATCGTTGAAGCGATCTGGCCAGATAACTTTACTTGCCAGCATCTACAACTGAAAAAACCTGAACCCTGCCTGCGCTTGACCCGTCGCACCTTTAGCCGTGATGGTGCCGTCAGCCTGGCTTATCTCACCTCGCCTGGTAGCCGCTATCGGCTGGGCGGACACCTTAATTTTGCGTTACCCCGTTAACAGAGGTTGCTATGAACACGAACCGTATTGATAACAGCAGAGTGATCCGCGCCACGCGCGGCAAGCAGATCACCGCCAAAAGTTGGCAAACTGAAGCCGCTAAGCGCATGCTAATGAACAACCTGGATCCTGAGGTGGCTGAGCATCCGCAAGCCCTGGTGGTGTATGGTGGTATTGGCCGCGCTGCTCGTAACTGGGCTTGTTTTGATAAGATTGTCGAGGTGTTAGACCGGTTAGAGGATAACCAAACACTGTTAGTGCAAAGCGGTAAACCCGTTGGTGTTTTTCCAACCCACCCTGATGCACCGCGGGTGTTAATCGCCAACTCTAATTTGGTACCGGCGTGGGCGAACTGGCAGCATTTTAATGAATTAGATCGACAAGGGTTAATGATGTACGGCCAAATGACCGCTGGCTCATGGATCTATATCGGCACGCAAGGCATCGTACAAGGCACCTATGAAACCTTTGTGGCGATTGCTAAGCAGCATTTTGACGGTAACGCCGCCAATAAATGGATCTTAACCGGTGGTCTCGGTGGCATGGGCGGTGCACAGCCATTGGCCGCAACCATGGCCGGTTTTCATATGATCGCCTGTGAAGTGGATGAAAGTCGCATCGATTTTCGGTTAAAAACCGGCTACATCGACCAAAAAGCCTATGCTTTAGATGAAGCGTTGCAATTACTTGAGCAAGCAAAAGCGTCAGGCAAACCCACCTCTATTGGTTTATTGGCGAATGCCGCCGATGTGTTCAGCGAATTAGTTAAACGAAACATTACGCCCGATGTGGTGACCGATCAAACCTCCGCACATGATCCTTTAAACGGCTATTTACCCCAAAACTGGACCCTGCAAATTGCAGCAGAAATGCGCCAGCAAGACGAGGCCAAAGTGGTTAAGGCCGCGAAACATTCTATGGCCGTTCAAGTGCAAGCAATTTTAACTTTACAGCAACGCGGCGCAGTCGCTACCGACTATGGCAATAATATTCGGCAAATGGCCAAAGACGAAGGCATAGACAATGCTTTTGATTTCCCCGGGTTTGTTCCTGCCTATATTCGGCCACTGTTTTGCCAAGGCATTGGGCCATTTCGCTGGGTGGCCCTGTCTGGCGATCCTGAAGACATTTACAAAACCGATGCGAAAGTCAAAGAGCTGATCCCGGATGATACCCATTTGCATCATTGGTTGGATATGGCACGCGAGCGCATTCAGTTTCAAGGTTTACCGGCCCGTATCTGTTGGATTGGTTTAAAAGATCGCGCCCGTATCGCTTTAGCATTTAATGAGATGGTAAAAAATGGCGAACTCAGTGCCCCCGTTGTTATTGGTCGTGATCATCTTGATTCTGGCTCGGTTGCCAGCCCTAATCGTGAAACCGAAGCCATGCTAGACGGCTCAGATGCCGTTTCCGATTGGCCATTACTGAACGCCTTACTAAATACCGCTGGCGGCGCTACGTGGGTGTCGTTACATCATGGCGGTGGCGTGGGTATGGGTTACAGCCAACACAGTGGCGTGGTGATTGTCGCGGATGGCACGGAGCAAGCGGCAGCACGTTTAGGTCGAGTGCTGTGGAATGATCCGGGTACAGGGGTAATGCGTCATGCCGATGCAGGTTACGACATTGCCAAAAAATGTGCCCATGAACAGGGCCTAGATCTACCGATGATGACGGGAGAATAACCATGACCTTCGCCTTAAACTTGATCCCTGGCCAGCTTAGTTTGGCACAATTACGTGCTTTGCAACAAGGCGCAGTAACGCTCAGCCTAGATGCCAGTGCGCTCCCTGCTATTGCTAAATCAGCCGCTTGTGTCGCCGATATTATTAAACAAAATAAAGTGGTGTATGGCATCAATACCGGCTTTGGCTTACTGGCTAGCACACGGATTAAAAACGATGAATTAGAATTGTTACAACGGTCTATCGTGTTATCGCATGCCGCGGGCTTTGGCCAGTTTATGGCAGATAGCACCGTACGCTTAATGATGGTGCTAAAAATCAATTCGCTCAGCCGTGGCTTTTCGGGTATTCGCTTAAGCGTGATTGAAATGCTGATTGCTATGGTCAATGCCGAGTTATATCCCTGCATTCCAGAAAAAGGCTCGGTGGGCGCGTCTGGCGATTTGGCGCCTCTTGCTCATATGGTATTACCGTTAATCGGTGAAGGTGAGATTTGCTACAAAGGGCAAATTTATGATGCTAAAGAAGCACTCGAATTAGTCGGTTTAGCGCCGATTACTCTTGCCGCGAAAGAAGGCCTGGCCTTACTGAATGGCACACAAGCATCTACCGCCCTAGCCTTACAAGGCTTGTTTCATGCCGAAGATTTGTACGCTGCGGGTTGCGTTATTGGTGCAATGAGCGTGGAAGCGGCACTTGGCAGTCGCGCGCCATTTGATCCACGCATCCATCAAGCGCGTGGCCAAAAAGGCCAAATTGATACTGCCAGCATTTATCGGCACTTGCTGCAAACCGGCTCTGAAGTAGGCCATTCCCATGAAAACTGTGAAAAAGTACAAGATCCCTACTCGTTACGCTGCCAACCTCAGGTGATGGGTGCCTGTTTAACGCAAATCCGTCATGCGGCAGAAGTGCTGCAAGTTGAAGCCAATGGCGTTACAGATAACCCCTTAGTATTTGCTGATGATGGCGATATTTTATCCGGTGGTAACTTCCATGCCGAACCGGTTGCTATGGCCGCCGATAACTTGGCCTTAGCCATAGCCGAAATTGGCGCACTGTCGGAACGCCGTATGGCGTTATTAATTGATGCTAGTTTGAGTAAGTTACCGGCTTTCTTGGTGCCAAACGGTGGGGTCAACAGTGGTTTTATGATTGCACAGGTGACCGCTGCTGCGCTGGCCTCAGAAAATAAATCGTTAGCACATCCTGCTTCGGTCGACAGTTTACCGACTTCAGCCAATCAGGAAGATCATGTTTCCATGGCGACCTTTGCCGCTCGGCGCTTGGCTGATATGGCCGAGAACACTACCGGCGTGTTGGCGGTGGAATATCTTGCTGCGGCACAAGGCTTGGATTTTCGGGCGCCACTGAAAAGCACCCCGGTGTTAGAGCAAGCAAAAGCTGCTTTGCGCGACGAAGTCAGCTTTTATCAGCAAGATCGTTACTTTGGTCCCGATATAGAAAAAAGTGCCGCCTTGGTACGATCGGGTGTATTTAACCCCATGTTACCCAGCGGTATGTTATGTAGCTTTTAAACTCACACTACTAAACTCACACTCCCCATAATGCCAGTCGGTTAAGCATGACCTGTTTGCTCTAAATCAACCGTTGAAGGCCATGGATGGCCGGAATCGAGCCTCAGGGATGATTCATGGCGTGTTGATGTGAGCAAACCGCGTCATGCTAAACACTAAACTAATCGTTATTAACACTACCCAGTGCTTTCTCGTGCACTGGGTTTACCTTTTGCACAAGGTTAGGTCTAGCCAGACTGCGCTGCTGGCTAGACCAGTGTGCTAAAAACTGCTAAGTTGAAACGATAAGAAAGATAATAAGTTTCTTCAAGCAGAGTATCTCAGCATGAAATTAAAAGTTGCACATAAAGTGAGTATTGGTTTTGCCTTTATCACCTTGTTATTACTGTTTGCTAGCATCTCAGCGCTGGGCATTTTTCGTAGCATCACCAGTGCCAATACTCAGGTCAATGAACAAGCGTTGCCCGCACAACAACAAAGCAATTTAGCGCAAATTCAATTATTAAAACTGGCCCGCTTATCCGCTGCAGGGTTTAATGCGGAACAACAAAATGCCATTGAACGCCAACAGCAGCAGTTCCTACAAGCACAACGTGCTTTTGCTGAGCTAACAGAAGGCTTTACCCAGCTTAATGTAGACAGTGCGCTGCAACAAAACCTGCAACAAGCCACCGAGTTTGCCAAAGGTTACACGGATGCCGCCGCAAAAATGTTTCAAGCGCGTTTAAGTAGCCTGAGCTACCAGCAGCAACTCAACAGTGAATTAGCTGAGTTAGAAATCCTGTTAGATGAAGCCGGCGCTAGCTTAATTGAATTATCTGAATTAGAGCTGCCTCGCGATAAACAACTGGCCGCCATCGTTGCCGGCACGGCTGCGCGTTTAGACGGGCAACTGGTAGGGTTAATTAACACGCTGCGCGAAACCGCGGGTTACAGTGACTACGCACAATTTGCACCGAACGAGCAAAATATTGAATTTGCGGTCAGTGATATGCAGGTCAATGTCGATTATTTAGCGCAATTAGTACAAGGCATCAACAGCCAAGGTTTATGGCAGCAATTTGCTGAAAATTGGCAAAACTTAAATGCGGCCTTCGACAAAGAAACGAATTTAAGCCAACTGAAAAAACAGCATGTCACGGCCTTACAGCAGGCACGTTTACAACTGAATCAAGCAGAGCAACAAATTGAGCAAGCGCTGAATAGCTTAGATCAAGTGGTACAAGCCGCAGATCAGCAATTTACTGAGCTTCAACAGCAAGTTTCCAGCCAATTAAACTCTGGCAGCCAGCGCACCACTATTATTTTGGTCATTTTAGTCGTGCTGGCTTTTACTATCGCCTATTTCACTATTAATGCCATGATCAAACCGCTTAAAGGTATCAACCATATACTGGGCTATATCGCACAAGGCGATCTCACCCGGCAACTGATGATTAAACAACAAGATGAATTTGGCAGCCTCTCTGCTAAGGTTAACAGCCTCATCAGTGCCCTTAGCGGCTTAATTAATAATATCCAGCACAATGCCCGTGCGCTGAATAACACTGCCAGTCGCTCTACCCGTGCCGTCAGTGATATTAACCAATCGTTACAGCAACAACAGCAGCAAATTGGTGCGGTGAACAGTATTACCGAACAATTAGCCGATAATACGCAAGCGGTCGCAGAGCATGCGGCAGAAACTGGCCAAGCCATGCAATTGGCGCTGCAACAAAGCCAACAAATTAATACGCTGGCAGATGAAAACAGCGAACGTATCAGCAAATTGGCTGGGCAATTGGTGAATACCAGCAGCTTAATTAACAAAGTCAGTTCGGAGTCGACCAACATTGGGGGCATCTTAACCACCATTAGCAGCATTGCCGAACAGACCAACTTATTAGCGTTAAACGCCGCCATCGAAGCGGCCAGAGCCGGCGAACAAGGTCGCGGCTTTGCCGTAGTGGCCGATGAAGTTCGCTCTTTAGCAAGCCGCACGCAGCAAGCGACCAGTGAAATACGCCAGATGATTGAACATTTGCAGCAACAAACTAAACAAGCCGTAACGGCCGTCACCGCGGGAACAACCGATGCGGAAAACTGTGTGCAAACCATGGCTGAATTAGTCAACGCCTTGCAGCAAGTGGCAGCAGCGATCCATGAAACTTTGAAAATAAGCGAAGCGGTTACAAGCGCCAGTGCCAGTCAATTAGCCTTAGGGCAGTCGATTAACGATAATATGCATGAAATGGTCGGGCTGGCGCAAACCAGTGCCGCACAAGCTGAAGAAACCCTTAACCACAGTGCCGAAGTGGCAGCGTTGGCCGAACAGTTACAGCTTGCTGCTGCGAAGTTTAAAATTTGAGACAGGCTTACTAACAATCGGCCAGCGCATCACGCGCATCACGATAGCGATAACGAAAAGGCGTATCTCGCTCTATTGCTAGGCTCTCAACTTTGCGCCATGGCGCTGCCGTTTCAGTATCAAAAGCACTGTCTGGCAGCCCAAGAGCAGCTGTTGCCGCATGATAAAATGCCTGCTTGCTCACCAGAGCGGGCGAGCTTAAGTTATAACAAGGCTGGCTTAAAGGCCAAACGGGCAGCAGAGCTAAAACAGCCTGCACCACCTCAGCACTGTGCAGCATATTCACCGGTTGCTGCGCATCAGCAAGCCGTTTACCTTGGGTAAAACGTGCCGGATGACGCCCTGGCCCCATTAGGCCGCCTAAACGCAACGTCAGCCAATTACCTTGCTGTTGTAAAGCCTGTTCCCCCTCGGCCAGCAACACCGCTCGAGGCTGAGTTTCAGACAGCGTGGTCTGTTCATTAAGATGACCATCGACTCCCTGATACACACCTGTAGAACTAAAGTGGATGCCCCCTCTAAAACCGGCTTGTTGGCAAAGCATGGCTAGCTGCTGCAGCGCACTGACATAGCCCGAAGGCGAGGCTCGACCCGGTGCAATACTGCAAATCACCCACGCATCCGCCAGCATTGCCAATAACCTGTCGCTCTCAAGTAGTGGTTGATTTAAAGCCAGCGTGAAACCTTGGATAGGCTCAGGTAATGCTGCCGCACTGGCACTCGATTGACGACTACCGAATACTTGATAACCGGCATGCACTAAAGGCCTCGCCAATTGCTGCCCTAGCCAACCACAACCAATAATGACGACCTTGTTAGTCATCGCTTTGCGATGGTAATACGGCATATAAACCTACAAACTGCGCACAATGCTGCTCATCGGCGAAAATATCTACGGTGATCTGCTGGCGTACTCTGCGACCACTGGCTAAGGTACTGAGATCGCCCCGCACATCGACTAAATGACAACGCGCAGTGGGGGTCGAACGCACCGGTTGTAAATAACGAATATTGCCTTCGGCTAACACCTGCGCGCCGGCTAAGCCTAAACTTTGCAACTGAAGATACAACATGCCCCAGCCGGTTAAGGTTGCTAAGGTATAAATACTGCCAGCAAACATGGTCTGATGCAGATTAATATTCGGTGCCAATGGCGCCTGACATTGCAAACTAAAACCATCAAAAGAGGTGATCTGCAATTGCATAAACTGGCTTAACGGAATAGTGCTGTGCCATGTCTGTTGCAAATCTGCACACCACTGGCGGAACTCGCTGTCAGTGCCGGCTAGCGTCAGCGTTTTACTCATGCGTTGATGTACAATGCCAAACATGCTGGGGGCCGAGCCCAACACCTGATATTGCTGGCGTAAGTAAAAAGGTAAGGCGCTATCGCGAGCGTTTAGCAGCAGCTTTTTATACCCTTGGCTTATCGCATAATGCTCCAAGCCTTGTAACACTGTGGCACCTGCGCCCTGGCCTTGCCATTCAGAAGCCACCGCCATATAACGCACTTGTGCCGTTTCGGCATCGACTTGATGTAACCGCCCCACCGCAATTAACTCGCCGGCTGCGTTAGTGAGCATCAGATGGTAAGCGTCTTGCTCTAATTCGTCGCGCTCACTACCTAAAGCTTGTAACCATGGCGCCCGTAAAATTTGCCAACGTAATTGGTAATAGGCTTGCCAGTCGGCGGCGCTCTCTGGGCTGCGCAATTGCCAGCGCTGATTCAGTAAATTCGCGTTCATCGATTTAACGACTCTCCAATAAAAAAGTTACCGGCCCATCATTGACCAAGCTCACCTGCATATTCGCGCCAAAACGCCCTGTCGCCACCTTAAGGCCAAGCGTTTGGCAAGCCTGGCAAAAAGCCTGATAATGCTGCTCTGCCAGTTGCGGGCTGCCTGCTGGGGTAAAACTCGGTCTTAAACCCGAACGTGTATCCGCCGCTAGCGTAAATTGCGAAACAACCAGCAAGGCTCCGCCGGCCTGTTGCACGTTCAAATTCATTTTGCCTTGATCATCGCTAAACACTCGATAACGACAGACTTTTTCGGCCAACTTTTGCACATCAGCAGCACTATCTGTCGCCTCTACGCCAAGCAGCACCAATAAACCTTGCTCAATAGCACCCACTGTTGTGTGTTCAATCTCAACCTTGGCCGAACTCACGCGTTGAATTAATGCCTTCATGTTAAGCGCTCGGTATCAATAGTGGTGGGAGGTGCTTCATCCTGATCGGGGACCGCACAATCATCGCCTTCTTCACACACCCCCTCTTCACGTTGTTGCAATAACGCCGTTAATTCTGCACCAAGCAATACCACCATCCACGATAAATGCACCCAAACGAACAAAATAGGTAATAAGGCTAAAGCACCATAAATCGTTTGATAGGTTGGAAAGTGCGTCACATAAATAGCAAAGCCGCGCTTCGATAATTCAAATAATACGGTGGCCAATAACGCCCCGAGTAGGGCATGTTTAAGCCGCACTTTGATATTCGGCACCACCAAATACAAGATAAAGAAGGCGATTAACGACATGGCGTAAGGCACTAAGCCAAGGACGATGGTCGAAAAACCAGGTGTGTAATCATCGGCAAAACTGCTCAGTCGGACCACGTAGGAGGTCATACCGATCGACAAGCCGACTAAAATGGGGCCTAGCGTTAAAATCATCCAATAAATAGAAAACGAAATGATTAATCGTGGCCGTTTCGTCACGCGCCAAATTTTATTCAGGGTTTTATCGATGTTGTGGATCAACAATAACGCCACACAGACTAAAGCCAAAATACCGATAGCGGTCATACTGCCGGTGTTGCCAATAAATTTCGTGAGATAGGTTTGAATTTCTTCGCCGCGAGAAGGGATCACATTCGCGTAAATAAACTGCTCTAAGTTCGTGCGAAACTGCGCAAACATCGGAAAGGCGCTGAGCATAGAAAACATCACGGTGACCATGGGCACCAAAGACAATAATGAGATATAAGCCAAATAGCCGCCCATCACAGACAACTGATCCTGCTTACAACGCTGGGCATAGGCTCGAACAAAATCTATCGTTTGCCGCCAACCATTTTGCCAATTTACAGATCGCATATCGATTCCTTTTTTGCTGGCATGGCAACTACTTAGCTTGGCCAATACCCTGTTACAGCATACCGTAAATCCAGCAAGCTCACCAGTTTGCCCGAGCAAGCTTTACACGCGAACGTGCCGCAAAAGGCGGTTACTTTAGCGGATTAAGCGCGATTTTTACTCAATAAGACCAAGCCTAAACCACAGAGTACGACAGCCGCAGCGGACACTAAACGTAGCGTTAATGGCTCATTT
The DNA here is from genome assembly GCF_020819615.1 of Rheinheimera sp. UJ51. Classification (NCBI taxonomy): domain Bacteria; kingdom Pseudomonadati; phylum Pseudomonadota; class Gammaproteobacteria; order Chromatiales; family Chromatiaceae; genus Rheinheimera; species Rheinheimera sp. UJ51. The sequence continues at coordinate 98,966 of NZ_JAJHOG010000011.1, read as the reverse complement.
AACAACACTATACCCAGTATGGCAGCCAAAACAGGGACTGCCAATTGTACCGATGCAGCTTGTAACGCTGATAAGGCTGGCAATACCCGATACCAAATGTAGTAACCTAAACCAGAAGTAATAGCGCCACTGATCAGCGCCAGCAGCACACCATAGGGATCCCATTGCAGGTTCGGCCAAAATAGCACACTCAGCACCAATGCCAGTGGACTCGCCCTTAGAAAATTGCCCGCAGTGTTTGCCGCAGCATCACCCGCGCGCTGGCCCAGTAAAGAATACAATCCCCATGCGGCACCCGCACATAACATGAAGAAGGCTGACAGGGGTTCTGGCGCACTGGCGCCTGGCAGCAATAACCAGATAATCCCTGCCAGGGCCAAGCCTGCGCCAGCCCATTGCCAACCGCTAACCTGAGTTAATTGTTTTACACCCAACGCTAGCATGGTTAATTGCACGGCGCCAAATAACAATAACGCCCCGGTGGCGGTATCCAACTGTACATAAGCAAAAGAAAATAACGCCGCATAGGCAAATAAGTAGCCCGCACCGAGCCAACTGCCCGCAGGCTGCCGTACCGGTCGACGCACTCTTAACAACACGTATAACAGCAGTGCCGCAGATAGGATCCGCACTAAGGTAAAACTCGTCGCATCAATACTAGTATGACTAAATGCAGCTCGATTCAATAAGCTATTCCCCGCAAAAGCCAGCAACGCTAAAACCGTTAACCACAACACCCGCAAAGTAAGCATATTCGCTGTTACCATCTAATTAACCGTAAGATTCATCATATTTATTACAATTTATTTGTTTAAGGCCGCCGCTTAAACTAGCAACATAACGATGTAAGGCCAACGTAAACCACAGGGCCCTGCAACCTGATTAGCGGAGATTAACATGTTAGAGATTATTCGTTCAGCAGAGCGCGGACAAGCACAATTTGGCTGGCTAACCAGCAAACATAGCTTTTCATTTGGTCATTACTATAACCCTAAACAAATGGGGTTTTCAGCCTTACGCGTGATCAACGATGACAGGGTGATCGCAGGGGCAGGCTTTAGTACGCATGGTCATCGCAATATGGAAATCATCAGCTATGTGCTCGACGGTCATATCGCGCATAAAGATTCTGCGGGTAATGAAAAAATTTTACCGGCCGGCGAGTTCCAACTGATGAGTGCGGGCAAAGGCATTCAACACAGCGAATATAATGCCAGTAAAACCGCGCCATTAACGTTTTTGCAGATTTGGATTGAACCCAACCAACAAGAGGGTGAACCACGCTATCAACAAAAAGACTTTGGCCAAGCACTTGGTTTAACATGGGTGATTACGCCAGATGGCCGCAATGGTACTTTGCAAATACGACAAGACGCCCAGGTGGCACAGCTTCGTTTAACCGAACGTGACGCATTTGAGTTGCCAGTTGTTGCTGGCAGAGCGTATTATCTGCACCTGATCAGTGGCACAGTGTCGCTGGCAGAGCAAACGCTTGCCGCCGGTGATGGTATCAAGCTTGCCGCGATCGCGTCACTTCAAGGCAACGTGTTACAAGGACCTGTCAATGCCATTTGGTTTGATCTACCGGCTTAAGCTCGGTATCGCAACGCTATGCTAATCGAACAATGGGCAGTGTTGATCATTGCCGTGTTACTGATTGGCATCTCCAAAGCCGCCTTTGCAGGTAGCCTTGGCTTACTGGCTTTACCGCTGCTATTACTGAGCTTTGAAGCCCCAACAGCACTCTCTCTACTCTTACCGTTATTAATTGCCGCTGACGCCTTAACCTTGCATCAATACTGGCGGCAATGGAGTCTGGTTGACTTAAAACGGCTGTTACCGGCTGCGCTAGGCGGTATCTTGGTCGGCGCCTTGTTACTTGGCAAATTGAATACGGCTTTTCTACAAGGCTTAGTGGGGGCCGCCAGTGTGCTATTTGCGCTAAATTACTTTTTACAACGGGGTAAAACGGCAACCTGGTTAGCCAATAGCTTAGGAGGGGGTATTTTAGGCTTTATCGCCGGGCTGAGCTCAACGTTATTGCATGCCGGTGGACCGCCAATAAAAATTTACTTACTGGCGCGACAGCTGCCTTACACAACATACCTGGGCACGGCAGCGGTATTTTTTGCCTTAACCAATTGGCTAAAAGTACCGGCGTATATTTGGCAAGGTCAATTAACCCTGCAACACCTCTATCAAGTGTTACCGCTGTTACCTTTGAGCTTTATCGCAATAAAACTGGGGGTTTATTTAAAAAAACGCCTGCCTGAACGCATTATTATTCCGCTGATCTACAGCTTGCTATTCTTGGCAGGCGCGCGCTTATTGTGGACTTTGCCTTAAACGCAACTGCAAGCCGCTTTCACAGCTCTTTAGCCAGAACATTGCGGCGTGGGGTGGCCAACCGCACTTTAATGCAAATTAGGAATGGTCAGGCTAAAACGACAGCCTTGAGCAGGCTCAGAGTGCAGGCTTAACTCACCTTTTAAGTGCTGTTTAACAATATTATAGACAATCGATAAACCTAAACCCGTGCCACCTCGTCCACGCTTAGTGGTAAAAAAAGGGTCAAAGATTTTTTGTTGATGGCTGCGCGGAATGCCGCAACCATTATCACTGACCACTATGCACAGCTGTTGATCAGCAGATACCCGACTACTAATGTTAACTAACGCGGGCTGCGTCGCTTGTTCGAACGCATGTAAGCAAGCATTCGTGACTAAATTGGTGATGACTTGCGCTAAGGCACCCGGAAAAGTGTTTAAAGACAAGCCGCTACTCAGCTGTAACTGTAACTCAACCTGATGTTGGTGACAAAATGGTTGCAATGTACTACTCAGCGCAGAGATATAATCGTCAATGTCGATCGCGTGCAATTCAAAATGCGCTTGATCTAAGGCCGTTTGTTTAAATTGTTGAATCAGCCCAGCTGCACGCTCTAAGTTGCGCTCTACGATATTGCACGATTGCAATAAATCGGTCACGGCACTTTTTAAAGATTGCTTGGTGATGCCACCGGTTTCAACGGTACGCTGTACTTTTTCCAACACATACTGGCTATGGCTATTCGCCGTAAGCCCAACGCCAATCGGTGTATTAATTTCGTGCGCTACGCCCACCACCAAACTACCCAATGATGCCATTTTCTCTGATTCAATCAGATGATGCTGAGTTTGTTTTAACTGATCTAATGCCGCTTGTAAGTGCTGTGTGCGCTCTTGCACTTGGCTTTCTAAACGGGCATTCGTTTTTTCTAGTTGAACCTGATAACGATGACGCTGGGCCGCGGCGACAATACGGCCATACAAGTCTGACAAGGCCCCCACAAAGGCCGCATCGCTATCCGACCACAAACGTGGCTGCTGTGTTTGTTCACAACAAATAATGCCAATCACCTCGCCTTTGTAGCGTAGCGGCACATCTAACAGCGAATAGATGTTGCAAGGCTCAAGATAAACCAAGTTAAATTCACAGGTAGCCGGATCGCTGCGCGCATGTGGCGCAGTGATCACGCGCTTTTTATCAAGTTCGGCAAAATAACTGGGGTAGTCTATGCGGTTTAATGTGGGCAGATCGTGAGTGCTTATGCCGTGTTGCGTGCACAACAACTTACACGCTATGGCACTGTTCTCATCGTTATACAGCCAAATACTGGCCCGCGATACCTTGATACCCTGCAAACACGTTTGCAACAACAAGCTTTCGGCTTGCGAGCGATGATCGCTATCTAACAGCGGATCCATCGACAGCGCTAATAACAATCCTTCAAGTGCATTGTTCAATATCGCCTCCCAGAATATGACATTAGGCAATAGTACAATTTGCTGCAGCAACGCGGCTGCAGCATAAATCACTATAATGAAAACAGCTTACTTAATAATGATCCTAGGGTCAAAGTCTTCACAGCCTGCGACTTTGACACCGTAATCGTAATGCTGCACAGCGTCATTTTTGATGCGACATTTTAATTTACCCTGAGTATTCGACTCTAATTTACAATTTGGTTTAAAGGGGGAATCTTCATAAAAATAAATTTGATAGTCTTTTATGTCGGCACTTTGCCATTCAATTTGCTTATCAGGTTTAATGCAAACACAGTTGGCGATACCTTCACATTGACCACGCTGACCATTATTTTCTTTACAATTATCTTCACCGACAGGTTCAATGCCGACAATACAGTAACCGCCTGCAACTGGCGTCGCTTCAATTTGTAACACCTGATCTTTATCCGCCGCAAACAACGAGTAGCTGCCGGTTAAAATCATGAACATCAGTAAGGTTTTCATCTATATATTCCTTCATGTTGATTAATCGATACTGCATTTCCAGAACGGCGAGAGGAGATCTCATGGGGAATTTTTGGATCAGCTGCCACCAAAGAGGCCGGATAACCGAAGTCGATAGCTTGCTGTAAATACGTTATGCCTTGTAAAGCACGCTGGCAGGTAAAGTTGGCGATGGCTAAATCATAAAACACGTAAAAGTCAGTCAGGTTATTCGCTAGTAATTGCTGTTCAGTATCAAGGGCTTGCTCACATTGCTGTAGCTCTGCTTGTAATCGGCTAATTTGCGATAATAGCGGCTGAGCTTGAGCATTGATCACCAAATTACCCTGCGCTAAGCTAAGCGCCCGCTGATACAGATCCAACGCTTCTTGTTGCCGTTCCGCCTGCACATCAAGCACATCGGCTAGATTAGTCCAAATGGTGTAATCCGCTGGGCTCACGGCTAACGCTTGTCGATAGAGCTGCTCGGCTTGCAGATAATCGCCCGCAAAATATAACGCCGTGCCAAGGTTAGAAAACGATAACGAGACAGGCGATAACTCCACCACTTGCTGCCAAACTGTTATCGCCTGCTGAAACTGCCCGCTTAAAAACCATGCCGCCGCAAGGCTATTTAGCACATCGGTACTGCCTGGTTTTAAGCGCGACGCTTGCTCAAAACGACGCGCAGCGGCAGCAAAATTGGCATTGTCATATAAGAACCGGCCGTAATGCATATAGTTTTGCCAATATCCGGGCTCTAATTCGATGGCTTGATTAAACAGCAACTCCGCTTCTTGTGACTGCTCTTTAGCACTTAACACTCTGGCCTTACCGGTAATAGCATCAACCCAGCGGCTATTAACGGCAAGTGCTTGCTCATATTGCGCGATAGCTTCTGGGTATTGACCACGCAACCGGTACAGCTCGCCTAAAGCAGAATACACTTCTGCTTGGTTCACCGCTAAACCCGCGGCATGTTGGCAAGCGGTATTGGCTAAATCGAATTCTTCGATATGTCGAGTCAGGGCATATTTATCTAAATGCACCTTACACAAACTGGCTGAAGCCAATGCAAAATCAGCATCTTCCTTTAAGGCCTGTAATAACAGCTGTTCAGCCGTATCTAAACTGGCCAAATCATCATATTTTTTCAGCTGTTGCTGAGCTTGCATGTAGGCATCAAACGCTTTGAAGTTATTGGTTATTTGATAATCACGCCCGGTTAAACTCACGGACACTTGCGGCATCACTAATACCAACGCATTTTGCACCTGTCGATGTAAATCGCGTTGTAATGTCGGTAAGGCTTGCTCTGGCTGAGCTAAACGTGTCGACCAGCGCTGCATACCAGTGGCGGTTTCAACCAACGAAATCGCCAGCTGAAACTGTTCATCCACAATGTGCATACGCCCCTCTAGCACATACTCCACCCGCAATTGTTCCGCTAGTTGTTGATAGCTCAGATCCGTACTGATATTTTGCATTGCCCGATCGGCCAGTACCGGAAATTGATTCAGCTGCGTTAAGGAATACACTAACTCATCACGGATCCCCGACAGCAGATAATCGGCTAATTTGCTGCCATGCTGCAGCTGAAACGGCAAAATGGCTAAGGAGTTTGCGATAGGCGCCAGAGCCACGGTTTGCTGCACAATAGCCGGGGCTTGCTGCACATCATCATCAATGGCCAACTTTATTGAGCGACCTAACAACCACACCGCCGTAAACGACAGCAACAAAAAACCTAAATCGACGGCTAATTGCCGCCGCCAAAACTGCCGTTGCTGTGGATTATTCGACAAAGCCATCCGTCTTTTGCGCTCGCGTAAGTCACCTACCCAGGTAATCAACAACACCACCGGAAAACCTACCAGCAAGACCAGTAAAGTCAGCTTCATGCCTGTCGCCGAGATATTCATAAGCGGAAAGGTGATGGCCATAACCTGAATAAATAACCAAACACTGACTAGAAACGCCACGCTTACACTAAACAGCCGACTGCCGCGAAATAGTGACATCAACCACGACCAATGCCGATTCACCACGACGGTTTGGCTTCGCCGCTCTATCAGTGGTGGCGCATTGGCTGCGCTGGGAGTAGGATGAGATTGCAGTGGCGTAAGCAAGCGATACCCACGCCGAGGTAGGGTTTGAATAAACACCGGGCATTCTTTATGATCCCCTAATACATGCCGGATCTCACTAATCGCATGGGTTAAATTTGCCTTAGGTGCATCGGCATCAGCCCAAACTGCTAACAATATTTGTTGTTGCGGTACGATTTCTTCAGCATGCAGCGCTAACTGTAACAACACTTCAAATGCTTTAGCGGATAAATGTCGGTACTCGCCATTGACCACCACAAACCCTTTCTCGGGCAGAACGGTGATATCACTTAAACAAAAACCCGCCTGTAACGTCTGAGCGGTAAGCTCGACATCGGGCGGGTTAGTTGTTATAAATAATTTATCCTGATTATCCACTACCATCACTGTTAACTGAATAAACGACAACTCATGGTCGCTTATTATTTAAACAAGTATGGCAAAGGTTGGCTTAATTACCAGCATGGTCAGCAAATGAAGGCGGCTACTTCCAGTCTTGTTGCCAAATCCGAATGTCTTTTAACTCCTGCCATTGAATAGGCATTGAACGCTTCGACATCACCGCTTCTATCGTGCAAGCAAGCACATTCCCCTCTTCATCAAACTCGACTTCATTAACCATAAAATGCTTTTCTTTGTTTATCGGTTTTATTGCTGTCCATTTGCTCTTAAGTAATTTATTCGGATTAATTTGATTCATCATTCACACCTTAAAGCCGGCTTATTTCAGCCAATGTTGTATTTTTATTTTGCCGATAAGACAGATTGACTTCTGAGTACTTTTGCTAAAAATAGCTCAAACGGTATCCATAGCAGCAAAGCAAAGCCTATTTGAATCAATAATGCTAAAGGATGATCAATAAAAAAGACTGGTTGATACAGCAAGATAATCAAGAGCAATAACGCCAAGTAAATAGCGAGACAGATGCTGGTCAACAACCACGGAAAAGGCTTATAAACTAAGCCGCTTTTACAGTGCGGATAGGCTATCCGTGTAGGGAATGCCGCTTTCATAATGGCTAAAACGCCAATATCCTTGTTGCAAATGGGACAATGTTTACCGTTCAAAAGCAGCGCTCCTTTTGCATATCATCTGGTTTTAATTGCTAAGACTTTAATTAACCATCAAAAAAGCTCAATCGACCTTGTCAGATAGTCGTGTTGCGGTCTGGTTTGCATCAGCCAAAAACTGCTTAAAAACAGTTACCGTACTGCTGGGATCTTCTTCCTGTGGCACATGACCCAACCTATTAAAACGCACCAATTGACTCCCAACAATATCCTGATGAAAGCGATCAGCCATAGCAGGTGGAATAAGACGATCACGGCCTCCCCAAATAATCAGTGTTGGCAACTTCAGATCCTTAATTCGGTTCACTAACGACTCGGTTTGTGTTTGCCGCAAACGCTGACTTAAAGCCTGACGATTACCCGCTCGGGTAGTAAGCTCGAAATAACGATCAATCAGTTCAGCCGTGACTAAGGCAGGATCACCATAAACATTCTTCACGCTACTTTCTATAACGCTACGCGGTAAAACCTGCTCCATCAGTTTGTTTAATAGAGGAATACGGGCAATCGTAAAGCCAATAGGTACAGATTGCGCTTGATTTGGATAACCACTGGCATCAACCAGCACCAGTTTTTTTATACGTTGTGGATACAGCACCGCCGTCGCCCAGGCCACATTACCCCCTAAAGAGTTGCCCACGATCACCACTTGCTCTAGTTGCAACTCATCGAGTAGGGCTATAACAATTCGTGCATAGTTTTCAATACTATAGTTGTTATCAGCTGAAGGGCCAGTTAAACCAAAACCAGGTAAATCAAATCGAATGACACGACGCTGGTCTTTTAACGCATTCACCCAGCCATCCCAAGTGTGCAGCGAAGAACTGGTTCCATGTATCAGTACAATAGGGGTGGGATCGTCGCGAGGGCCCTCATCCCGCAGATGCAGCTGCATGCCAGCCACATCAACAAATTGAGAAGGTGCTTGCGCCCAGCGCACTCGAAGTTGTTCGACGGAACGATCAGGTACACGATGTAATGCCATGTATATCACGATACCGATAACCAGTATCAGACACAAAGCCCCCACTAACCTCATTAAAAGCCGCATACTTATCATCCACCATCAGGCCTTTGCTTAAATCACTATGACAGATTCTTTCATTTACTCGACTTTAATACGAAAAGGATGTTTTTGTAGGCGTCAGTCATGCCGTCAATCATTTAACATCCGTTGTCACAACCATAACACAAACTTTGCGTCCTCTATTTGTATTCCCCACTTTTGGTAATGTGTAAGCTGTTTCTTACCAACACACTTGAGCGAGATCGCCGCTTTGCATACAATGGCGCCCACTTAATTTCAGACAGAGCACTGCTATGAACGATACGACCGCACGCCCAGACTTACCGGACCACCTTTCTGTTAATCCTCGCAGCCGTTTCTATGTTGAAGCTATTTTTGAACACAACATCGGTATTCGATTAAATGGCAAAGAGCGCTTTGATGTGGAAGAATATTGTATCAGCGAAGGTTGGGTAAAAGTGGCGGCTGGCAAGGCATTAGACCGTCGTGGCCAACCCCTATTAATGACCCTAAAAGGCACAGTTGAAGCCTTCTATCGTTAATGATTCACCATCAACTCAGCCGTGCAGCACAAGGTATTTTTTAGGCGGCTTAGATTGATGAAACCGTAGCAGGCGCTTCGCTGCTACGGTTATTCAGCTCACTTCTTCGCACTTCGTCAATTTCGCGGTTTGTTTTAACAGCAAAACCCAACAACACTTTATCGCGTATAAGGCTTTTTTAGCGTTTTCATAGGGTTTTTTATATGCAAAGCAGCACCGTTTCTCAGGCTTCCTCAGATAAAGGCATCATTGTCATTACCGGTGCCGGCCAACGTGTCGGGTTATATTGTGCCAAGGCATTGCTTGAACATGGCTATCAACTGGTGGTGACTTACCGCAAAATGACAACGGGCATCCGTGAGCTGCAACAAGCGGGCGCGCAGTGTATTGCTACCGATTTAAATGACTTAACCAGTATGGCTGCGTTTATTGCAGCACTGGCGCCCTATCCTGCGATCCGAGCGGTGATTCATAATGCTTCGAGCTGGCAAGCAGATCGCCCGCAAGCCGCAACAGCTCAGCCGCAAGATATACTGAGCCAGTTACAGCAGGATGCAGAGGTTTTTGATGCGATGCAGCATATCCATGCGCGTGCCGCCTATTTGTTAAATCGAGCCCTGTTGCCCCAATTACTCGCCAGTACTGATCCTGCCGATATTATTCATTTAACCGACTTTGTTGCCAGTGTCGGTAGCAGCAAACATCAAGCCTATGCTGCCTCTAAGGCCGCATTGGAAAACTTAACGCTATCACTGTCACGTAAGTTAGCGCCTAAGGTGAAAGTGAATTCGATTGCCCCAGCGCTATTGATGTTTAACGAGCACGATGATGCGGCTTATCGCGAAAAAGCACTGAAAAAATCCTTAATGGGCATTGCCCCTGGCCCAGATGAAGTATTACAAAGCGTGTTGTACTTGCTAAATAGCCGCTATATTACCGGTCGTTGCTTAGCGCTGGATGGCGGCCGTCATTTGCAATTACCATAACTTTCGCGGCATAAATACTGCCACACCTCGTATTAAGGCATTGCCACATTTACCTGCTCAGTTAGCTTTGCTAGCATAAGGCACACTTTATTCACTGAAATAATGGTCTTATGTCTAGCAAACTTATCACCACTTGGTATTTACAGTATCAAGGCCCCACCCTGTCACTACCCGACTGGCCAACCGACTGTTTGCTGATGGAAGCCCGTCGACCGAGCCCAGAGCTCAGCCAATTTTTATTTCACGCTGTAGGTACGCCTTGGCACTGGTTTAGCCGCTTAAGCTGGGATTATCAGCAATGGCTGGATCATGTTGCAAATGAAGATGTTCGCACCTGGGTGCTGTATCAAGATGGCAGTATTGCCGGTTTTGTCGAGCTGAACTTACACCCAAGTACACCCAGTGCGGTGGCTGGCTCAACAGAGGCCAAGCAATGCAGTGTCGAATTAAAGTTTTTTGGTTTATTACCCGCATTCACCGGCCAAGGCCTAGGCCCTAAATTAAGCCAAGCCGCTATTGCCTTAGCGCAGCAGTGGTTACAAGCGCAGCAAAATGCAGAAACGCCGAATATCTGGGTGCATACCTGCTCGGACGATCATCCTGCAGCCTTAGCGACTTATCAGCGAGCAGGCTTTGTTGAATATCATCGCGAACAAGAAGCGGCAACGATCCCTGTGGATTATGCAGAAGCGGCGTTATGTCGCCCTTATGTCCACTCGCGCTTGGCGCGATTTCAACAGCCTTAGCGCTTATCAGAAAAAAAGCTACCCGCAAATCGTTGAAAAATTAACCTTTCGTGAGGTAAGCGAGATACTTATAAATAAAAAAACAGCGGCTTAAAAAGCTAATACAAGTCAGTTAAGCATGACCTGTTTGCTCTAAATCAACCGTTGAAGGCCATGGATGGCCGGAATCGAGCCTCAGGGATGATTCATGGCGTGTTGATGTGAGCAAACCGCGTCATGCTAAACACTAAACTGATCGATATTAGGCTTAAACCGCTGTTTTTATTGGGTAAGTTAACTTAGCCGTATCAAAGCGCCAGCGTAAGGATCTGCCGTGCTTTAGCTAAATCGATATCGCCATGCTCGCCTAACGCCGTCATGCCATTACGCTCGAGGTTAGCAACTAATTTATCAATATCCGCTTCGGCTAAGTTGTAATCGCTTAAACGTGTTTTAACACCCATGTTTTCAAAGAAGTCTTGCGTCGCTTTGATGGTTAAATCAATCACTTCATCTTCTGAGCTAGTGTTGATGTTAAATACGCGCCGACCAAACTGCAGCAGCTTTTGACGTTTCTTCTCGCGCTGCACATACATCAGTGTGGGCAACACTACCGCCAAGGTTTGTGCATGATCCAGCCCGAATAACGCCGTTAATTCGTGACCAATCATATGCGTTGCCCAATCTTGCGGCACGCCTTTACCAATTAAACCGTTTAATGCCATAGTCGCCGACCACATCACGTTAGCACGCACATCGTAATCATCGGGTGTGGCTAAGGCTTTTGGCCCTTCGCTAATTAAGGTTTGTAAAATACCCTCGGCAAAACGATCTTGCAGCGGCGCATTTACTGGATAAGTAAGATACTGTTCAATTACATGCACAAAGGCATCCACCACACCATTACTCACCTGCTTGACCGGTAACGACAGCGTATACACCGGATCTAACACTGCAAAGGTTGGCTGCACGAGATCAGAGGCAAAGGCACGTTTTTGCGCAGTGGCTTTGTTGGTAACAACCGAGTTACCGTTACTCTCAGAGCCCGTCGCGGGTAAGGTTAATACGGCACCAATGGGTAAGGCATGTGCAAAGGCCGCGCCTTTGGCCAGAATATCCCACGGCTCACCCTTGAAATGGGCTGCTGCTGCAATAAACTTAGCACCGTCAATCACACTGCCGCCGCCGACAGCTAAAATAAAGTTAATGTTTTTGGCTCGCACTAACTCGACAGCTTGCATTAAGGTTTCTAGGGTCGGGTTGGGTTCAACCCCTGCAAATTCATGAAAATTTACGCCATCTAGTAACGCTATCACGTCATCATAAACGCCGTTGCGTTTAATCGAGCCACCACCATATAAAAACAGCACCTTGGCATCTTGTGGTAAACGACTTTTCGCTTCTTTAATTTGACCTTTACCAAATAAGATTTCTGTTTGATTTTTAAAATTAAAATTTAACATCATTACTCCAAAATAAGGGGAATACTGCTGGCTCGCTGGCCAGCAGTTAACATTACTTAGCGGCTAATTGCTTTAATACTTCGGCAGCAAGGGCTTTATCCGAAAAAGGGTTTTGCCCAGTAATCAGCTCGCGGTCTACCACCACATTCGATGTCCAATCAGCAGCATACTGCATATTGCCACCGGCCTGCTGCATGGCCTGGCCTGGGTAATACTGCAGCTTTTTGCCGTCAAGTGAGCCTTCAAATACCGCTTCTTCACTGTTCGAGAAAATGGTCATCTTGTAGCCGGCATAAATCCAGTCACTGGCTTTAGGGTTAGTTTGCTCAATTAAACCTTGCTGAAAAGCCATTGGGTTTTGTTGGGGTGACAATAACGCTATCGGCCCATGACAAATGGCCGCAGTAGGCTTAGCGTTAGCATTAAAATGCGTGAGTATTTTGCCGACTTCAGGGTTGTTAGCTAAATCAATTAAAGGCGCATGACCACCTGGAATAAACACCGCTTTATACTGCGCTAAACCGCCGTCTAAAATTTCACGCAGCGACAAGGTATCGTCGATGCCAGGGATCGCGGCAATAACCTCTTTGATACGCTGCATTTCAGCAGCACTGCCACCAAAATAGTCGGTGGTGACTGATTTTTGATCGACCACCGGCGCATTACCTTTTGGCGTAGCTAGCACCAACTCATAGCCGGCTTGAATAAAAGCATCAGCCGGTACGCCAAACTCATTTAAGTAATAGCCGGTGCTAATAGTTTTACCCTCTTGCAACTGCATTTCGCTCTCGCTTGATAACAACACCAAGATCTGACCTTTACTGTCTGATGCCATAACGCCTTGGCTAAATACGCTAACGAGTGCTACGGCAACGAAGCTTTGCTTGAACATATTGACTCCTTTGGTTTCACAGGCCGACGTGACCGCCGCTGTGTTTTTAGTGAGTAAAGCTTAAAGGGTTTTACTTGAGGTTAGAACTCAGCTCTTTTACTATCAGCCATCATATTTCTGATGGCTGATAGTAAATGTCGTATTTTGTGCAGTTACGCACCTTTGTTGAAGTGTATCGCTGCGGCACCATTACCAAGGCCGCCGCTAATTTAGGCTTATCACAACCGGCAGCCACTGCGCATATTCAAAGTATCGAATCTTGGGTGGGCTTTGCGTTGTTTGAGCGTAAAGCTCGCGGTGTCGAACCCACGGTAGCGGCCCATGATTTAGCACTGCAAGTGGCACGACACTTTGATGCCGTCGAGCAAAAGCTAGCGTCAGTGCGTAATCGTAATAGTGCCGTTTATGGCACCTTGAACATTGCCGGGCCGGCTGAATATATTAGCTATATTGCCGGTGCACAGTTTGCTAATTTACTGCAAGCGGGTGAAGTGAATTTAGTGGTACATGTGGGTAATAAAGATCGTATTTATCAGTTATTGGCTGAAGGTACCGCGGAATTGGCGATCACCGCTTCTACTCCCGATCCTGCCTTGTATGATTATCAAATTATTGATAGCGAGCGTTTAATTTTAGTGACCAACCGCTTTAATGGCCAGCAATTAGCCCAGCAAACCTTAAGTAGCGAACAGTTAAAACTGTATCCCGTGGTCAGTTACGACGAGACACTGCCATTGATCCGGCCGTATTTTAAAACCGTGTTTAATGACAGCTGTTTGTCACCGATCGCCGCCATTTGCCCCGATATTCGTGCCATAGCTGGCATTATAAAAGCCGGTATTGGTTATAGCGTTTTACCCGATTATTTGTGTAAAGAGGCGATAACAGCAGGGGAGTTGATGCAATTAGGGCCAGAAGGGCCTGAGAATTTTATCTATTTAGTTTGGCGCAAGGGCGCACTAAAACACCCGCGGATCAGCTACGCCAAAGATATCTTGATGGCGTTCGCCAACATTAATAAATATGCCCATCAAAAAGCCAGCAGTTAAGCTAACCGCCGACAATCTGACGATTGCCGGCTTGCTGTTATAACCGTTAAATTGGCGAACCTGGTGGCGCTTGTAAGGTTTTCACCTTATTGAGATCCGCTGCCGCATTACTCACTTGCCCCGCCATTTTCAATAATAACAAATGGTGCGCATCATTACCCAAAGCGAACTTTTCGCTGAGCTCTTGCAGATGAAACAATAACTCTGCGCGCAGTTCTGGCGCTAATTCTGTTGACTTAGCCAGCGCTAATAACTGCTGCAAGTAACTGATTTGCATGCGTCGACTAAGCAAAGGTTGGGTTGCAACCGGTTGCTGAATTTGTTGCCAGGTGGCCGCTAAAACCGCACTGACACTGGGCACCTTGTTATCAAACTGTTGTTGCCACTGCAGCCGAGCTAAACGCTGCTCATCCAATAAAATGGCTAAGCTTTGATTGGCGGCCGCTTCGGCTAAAGATAGCGGGTCAAAAATCAACCCCGTATAACCTTGTGGGCTCTCGCGACTACTGCGATAACCATAGGCTTTAGGGGGAATTAATGCCTGGATCTGCGCACTTAACGCCAATTGTGCTGGCTCTAAGGTTTTCAATAATGCCGCTAAGGCGCGTTGCTGTTCAGCACCCGACAACGGTTGATAATCTGGCGCCACATTCGCCGTTTTAACTTGATAACTATATTGATAACCGCCAAGCCATTTCCCGACGGCTTCAGTTTGGTAGCGATGCGAAAAATACAGCGGCACTAGAATTTCCGCTAAATCAGAATAAGGACGCTCAAACGCCAGGGTCGCGGGGCTAAAATTTGCCAAGCCCTGTTGGCGTACCGCTAAAATACGCTCTAACTCGGTAACTGCATCGGCGCCACCGTCCCATAAACTCGAAAATGCATGTGCTTTGCTAATGCCATTACTGTCGGCATCAGACATAAACACAAAACCGGCATTATTAGACTCTGCAATAAAGGCTAAGCGAGCCGCGTCATCCGCAAAATCACCATAACCGTATTGCACAACCCGTTTATCCCAAGCCCCAATACCCGTGGCATAAGCATCGTTTAAGTTGATGCTTTGCTCAGGCGTTAAAGTAAATTTCGGATGCGGGTAATCCATCACCGAGGCACGGTCTTGGTTACTGGCAGCAAAGTTATGCGCAATGCCTAGCGTGTGGCCAATTTCGTGTGCCGATAATTGCCGAATACGCGCTAACGCCATCTCGGTTAGTTCAGACGCCACGATGTCGGGCTCCGTAAACGGTGACGTCATACCTTGCGCCAACAAATAATCTTGCCGCACCCGCAGCGAACCTAAAGTGACATGCCCTTTAATAATCTCGCCGGTACGTGGATCAATCACACTGCTGCCATAAGACCAACCGCGCGTCGCCCGATGCACCCATTGGATCATGTTATAACGCACATCCATAGCATCAGCGCCTTCAGGCATCATTTTTACCACAAACGCATCTTTGTATCCGGCCGCGGTAAAAGCATCATTCCACCAACGCGCACCATCTAATAGCGCCGAGCGAATCGGCTCTGGTGTACCTGCATCCAAATAATACACAATCGGCTCAACAGCTTCGCTCAGCTTGGCCGTGGGATCTTTTTTCGCTAAACGGTGGCGTGGGATCACACGCTGGGTAATAGGTTGATCAATAGGGGCAGCGTAATCTTCATAGTCGAAAGACCAAAAGCCGCTTTGTGGATGAAAGGTGCGCGGGACAAAACCGGGTTCAGGCAGCGCAACAAAACTGTGATGCACGCGCACACTAATTTGGTAAGGATCAGGCGCCACTTGGCGCACAAAATTACCCGGATTATCGCCAGTAAAGGTTAAGGTCGCTTCAAGCTCAGTATTTCTTGCAAAGCTTTTCGTCCGAGGCCAATACAACGCCGAATGGCTCGGTGTTAGCGTAAAATCGCCTTGCCCGCGCGCCTTCAAAATA
The DNA here is from genome assembly GCF_020819615.1 of Rheinheimera sp. UJ51. NCBI lineage: Bacteria > Pseudomonadati > Pseudomonadota > Gammaproteobacteria > Chromatiales > Chromatiaceae > Rheinheimera > Rheinheimera sp. UJ51. The sequence goes on along the minus strand of NZ_JAJHOG010000011.1, from coordinate 82,889 downwards.
CGTGCGACGCCATGGCTATCGCTGACCACAAAATCGGTCGCATCGATCAGCACGCTTGTGGCATCACGCACCACTACGCTAAAACTGCCAATAACGGCACTGGCAAAAGCCTCATCGACTGAGCGCTGCTCTAAAGGATTGTTCGATTCGGCACGAAATTGCGTATTGTGCTGGCGTAATAACATTTTGTCGCCAGCATCTTCAAAACTGACCAAGCGTGCGCCTAACTCCATCAATTGCCCGCGATCTAAACCGATATCATTTGAACCTAACCCCTGTGGCAAGCTGGAGTAATAAAGATATTGCTGATCACTCGCCGGCACCTGCAAATAGACCTTACCCGCCTCATTATCACGATAAAGCGTAAACAAACCCGGTTCAGCATCAAGCCGCTGACTATAATCGGCTAAACTCTGCTGCTCAGTGGCTGGCTGACAACCACTGAGCAATAATAAAAAGACCAGCCCACAAGCTGCAAAAAACTTTTCCATCAACGCCATCCTTTCAATCATTCAAGCCTCTACCATAAAGGTTTTTACGCTGTCTTGTATATGATTAAAAAGGAAAATTAGGAACATAATTGGTGAGATTACTGACTGAGGTCATGCAACTGCCGCAATCTACCACGCAGCAAGGAGCACCGTTTTATGCCGTTCTCTGCTGGTATAACACTATTTATCCACTACACTCCAATGCAGAAAAATAATAAGATGGTGTAAATGACCATCCGTAACATAGCGGTACACAATATGCGCATTGTCCTGATCTGCTTTTTACTGTTAGCTTGGCCCTGCTTTTCGGCTCAGAAAACACTGAAAGTGGCCGTCAATATTGGCCCGCCATGGGCCTTTCAGCCTGCAGGGCAAGAGGTCACCGGCATTGATGTTGAGATATTACGGCATGTATTCCAGCAAATGGGCTACGCCACAGAATTTCACTTATTAGGTTATAGCCGGCTGATTAAAGACTTTAATGAAGGTAAATTTGATGTGGCCAGCCCAGCCGCTTTTGAATCGAATAGCGGTTTTCAAACGCAGCCTTATTTACCTTTTCAAGATGTAGTCGTTTCTCTTCAATCAGAGCAGCAAAAAATCAAACATACCGATGATTTAAAAGGAAAAAGAATTGTTACTTACCAATTCGCTCATGCGGTGCTGGCTGATCAGTTAAGTCATGTTATTCAAGACACAAATTATTTAGAGGTCGCTGATCGGGAATTACAATTAAGATTACTGGTAAATAACCGCACAGATGTGGTGATTGGCGAGCGCCGTTTATTAACACACATTTTCAAGCAATATTACCCGCAAGAGCAATTCTCGATCCATCCTATCTTTGTAGCAAAATCGTATGGTGCGATTATTAAAGACAAACAGTTACAGCTGCAATTTGATCAAGAGCTTACCAAACTGATGGCGTCTGACAAGTATCAACAACTGCTGAAACAGTGGCCTTAAAAACATCCATCGCGGCATAACACCTTCTGCGATGCTAACCCTAAGGCTGCTTAACTAAAACAAACTTGATCTCGACCATTTGTTTTAGCTTGGTACATCATGTCGTCAGCGCGTTGTAATAAACTTTGCGGCGTATCCGTGATTTGGCAGTAAGTAACACCAATGCTAACAGTACAATTAGGCAAAGCCTGTTTAGTCGATTGCTGATTAAGTGCCAACCGGATCCGTTCAGCCAGTTCAACCGCAGGGTCAATGGCGGTATCAGGCAAAATAATCAAAAACTCCTCGCCACCAATTCGGCCAATAAAATCTATTTTTCTAATCTGCTGTTTAAAGCATTCAGCCGCGAATTTAAGTGTTTGATCACCCGTTTGATGGCCATGATCATCATTAATAGCTTTAAAATGATCAAGATCGAGCATCATGATACATAGTGATGACTTTTGCCGCAGGCAACGTAATAACTCAATATCAAGGATGCGCATGATTTCTCGACGATTCGCTAACTCGGTTAGCTCATCCGTGGTAGCCAGCTTTTCTAATTGCGCGGTACGCTTTGCTACTTCTGACTCTAAATGCTGATTGGCTTGTGCTAATTTTTTTTCAGCAAGGGTTAAGGCGACAATTTTTTCTTCGAGATTGCGCTTACTCGGCATCGCTATCGCATAAGGCAATAAATGCCACAGCATAATGGCCGTTGCGATAGAAACTATTCCCGTGAGCGATTTCATGATGCCGTGAATATAGTAGTAACCATGCCAAACATTAACGACGCCCAAAAAATGGGTTGCACCGCAAAAAAATATAAAACAAGCAAACATCAACACGATCCAACTAAACTTTAAGTCATCACGCATTTTAACTAACCGAAGCAATGCCAAAGGGATCAGCATATAAGCCACAAAGGTCATCAAGTCGCCGCCGACATGCAAAATCAGTAAATCTGTACGCCAGAGCAAACAATGACCGTGCGGCATAAAGCTACCGTTAAACAAGTCGTTGATAAATGTCATGTTGAACTCCACTGCCTCACTACGTTATTCAGTTTAGCTAACAATCAACGTTTATGGGGGAGTAATCCTTACACTAACGAGTACGTTCAATATGAACAACTGCCATGCAGCAACTATTAATGCTAGCTATGGCTTAAATTTCTTAACCCAAAAAGAATAATGCCGGCAACAAAAAGCTCAGCCACACTAGGCTTATCGTGGTTATAAAAATGAATTTTTGATGCTGATAGTACTGTATAGACACACTTTGAAAAAACAGGGTATAAACCTTAAATTCGTGCCAGATGAAATGTGTGCAAGCTATGATTAATGGCACAAGCATTATATAACCAATCACCAGAGCACCCATATCAAACAGCAAATTTTGACTGCCTAGTAATAACATGGTCATAGTTAAGCTTACACAGCAACAAACAGTCAGCCGCAACGCAATTCGAGTTAAAGACAAATAAACAAATTTTAAATCGATGGGTAACTGCAATATTACAATGCTAAAGTTAGTTTTGCCCTGTAAATGCCTAACGCTTAGTAAAACTATAAATGTGCTCAAAAGCACCAGTAACAACACGCACCGCAGCACAGTATTAGTTGAGAAGGGAGCATGCACAAACCCGGACACCAACAAAATAAACACAGGAGTGCAGAATTTAAGCTGGCTTTTACAGTATAAATGTTGAAACTGCCAAACGCCGAAGGTATCCATTGCCCAGCAAAAATAACGCTGGTGCACCACAGCAGCATGCAGTTTAAGAAGTCCAAGTACCAGCACAATGAACAAAACCAATGCCAATACAAAGCGGCTATCCAGAATGGGTAATGACAAGGCCCAATAACCAGGTAAAGGAATAAGTAAAAGTACGACTGGCGATATTAGTGCGCCGAGGCCAATTAATACACGATAAAAAACGCTATTATTCGCTCTATGCTCACTAAAAAGACCACGCTCTATCTCGTTAAACTGCATAACCCAGACTCAATACGTAACTCATCTTGTATATGAACTGTAAAACGCTGCTCATGATCAACGATCAGCATAGGCCTGTTATCTTCAAACAAGGCTTGTATCACAAGATCAGCCGTTTCATCATCTAAGCCATTTAGAGGCTCATCTAACAACAACATGTCATGAGTAGAGCTTAAGGCAACTGCAACACGGAGTTTTTGCCTTGTACCAGTGGATAACTTACCAGCTTGAGTTTTTTGGTAGGGCTGTAAAGACAACACTTTCATATAGTGTTCAAACACGTCAGCCTGAATGACTGATTCTTGTAAATATAAATGACTGATTTGTTCTAGGGTTAACATCTCTGGATAATAAATGCAGTCTGACAAAAGACCGATTCGATTTACACCATGAGGATAAAGAATGACGCCTTGATCTGGCTTTTCAAACCTAGCAAGTAACTTAAGAAAAGTGGTTTTACCTGAACCATTTTTACCAGCTAGCCGGATCTTGTGTAATGGTATTTCAACAGAAAGATTAGTTAGCACTGTTTGGTTTCCAAACCGTTTTGAAATATTTTCTACCTGAATCGCCACTAAAACAGCCTCTTACCTAGCTATGACTAAAATTGTTTAATATCCATTGTTTCAGAGTTGAAGTTCAAATATAAATCATCATCATTAATAACCAACAGCAAAAATAATAAATAACCAAAATAATAATTACCTAAGTGTTAACAAAGGCAGTTCAGGCCTCAACTATTAATGCTCTGCTTGCCTTTTATGGCCTAGTACCAACACAATCGCCGAAGAGTTAAATGAAAGCACAAAGACCTTACTCATTAAAATACCTAAGTGATTAAGGCCAGTGATATTAATCAGTGATGCCAGACCGACTAATAACAACACAATAATAAACAATGCAATAAACCGATAACCGCTGATGGCCTGCAGCTTAATTAGTGCTTTCGTAAATATAAAATACGCCAGCAGCACCCCTAGAATGGAAGACGCTATACAGCGTGAAAAAGACAGTATGCCAAAGGGCTGATCGTCGATAAAAAACTCAACAACATAAAACGTCAGCGGCACCACCACCAGCAAGATCCAAAGCCACTGTTTAGTTGAAAGGTTATTCATTTAAAGTTCCAAGGGTTATCACAATGCGACTCTTTAATGGCTGAACTTTTAAAGGTTAGCCAAAATCGATTTTTTTTGTGTTCCGTCTACTGCGGTTTTAGTGCAATACGTAGTAAATAATGGGTGGCAGTAATATATAACCAGCGGTTATCGGCACTTAATGCCACATTAGCAGAGGCGACACCGGTTTGAATAGTACCTAAATGTGCGCCATCAGGTGAAATCACCCAAACACCACCCGGCCCCGTGGCCAATAACACACCTGATGGTAATACTTTCAAACCATCGGGTAAGCCGCGCTGTTGCTGCGCCTGTGCGGTGGCATCCAGGAATAGCTCACCTTCAGCCACACTGCCATCGGCTTGTAATAGATAACGCCACCACTGTGCGGCAGCGCGATCAGAGTTGGCTACGTACAACCATTTACCATCTGCGGAAAACGCTAAGCCATTCGGCCGAGTTAATTGCGTAACCAATAACGTCACTGTGCCATCGGGTGCCAACCGATAAACACCATTTACAGGTTGCTGTTTGTCTGGCGAAGCGTCACCACCGGCTAAACCGTATGGCGGGTCAGTAAAATAGTAGGCTCCGCTACTGTGTTGTACGACATCATTCGGGCTGCTAAATAACTTATCGTTGTAACGCATCGCCAGTGTTTGATATTGCGGCACGCCCTCTTGCATCCCAGTAAATAGCGCTAAACGACGATCGCCATGCTGCGCGATAACAAGCTGCTTATCCGCATTAAAAATCAGGCCATTAGCCCCCTGCTGCCGGTTATTCTCGGGATGTAAACCGGTGTAACCCGATGGCTGCAAAAACAATGTTAAGCCGGCGTGTTCATTCCAACGGTACACTTTATTTTCAGGCACATCAGAAAACACAATATCGCCACTACCCGGCTCTGCAATTGGCCCTTCTGACCAGCTAAAGCCTTCGGCCAATATTTCTAAAGTGGCATCTTCAGCAATAATCTCAGCCAATTGTGGTTGTAGCATCAACACAGGCCTTTGGGGCAGTGGTGTCGTTTGTGCCAAAACCGCCGGCGTTAACAAGGCTAAAAGTAGCATTCGAAGCAGCATGGTAGATCCTCAAGATTAAACAGCTTGGTTAAGGCTAGCAGCAGTTTCACTAAACCCCTAGCTAAGAAATAACTTTAAACGGCATTTTACCCTGCAACTTAATCATTCGGCTTTAATACTACAGCAGCACGTTACGAAACCGCTTTCATAAGCACCGCCAACAAAAAATGTTTAACTCTAAGCTTGAAAAAACCAACCGTGACCTTATTTATTTAACAAGGTGGCCGGATACGGCACCTTGAATGAAACCGACAGCCGCTGTGCTGTTAACCCTAACGCCCGTTCAATTGAAGGGCAAAAAAACTACCTGTTTGCTGAAGAGGAATTGGTTATGACAAACATCGACTTAGCACCATTTTACCGTTCATTTATTGGCTTTGATCACTTAGCGAATTTAATGGATGCCGCAGCGCGTAATGAAAAACAACCTGCCTACCCACCTTACAATATTGAAATTACCGGCGAAGATCAGTACCGCATTACTATGGCGGTAGCAGGCTTCGACGAGCAAGAAATGAGTATTGAGACCGAACATAATACGTTACTGGTTAAAGGGCAAAAAGCCGGTAAAGAAGAAGGCCGTCGCTTTGTGCACCAAGGCATCGCCGAGCGTAACTTTGAACGTAAATTTCAATTATCCGATTACATTAAGGTAACCGGCGCCCACATGGCGCATGGCCTGCTGCATATCGAGCTAGTACGCGAAGTACCCGAAGCGTTAAAGCCGCGTAAAATCAGCATTGGCAACAGCACTAGCCAAGTGCAAAACGAGCTATTAAAAGCCCAAAACGTGGCTTGAACTAACTAAAGAACAGAAAAAGCCCTGACTTATCAGGGCTTTTTGCTTTCTGTAAAAAAGATTTAAAGCGAAGCGCTTAAAACAAAAAACCGCCGATAAAGGCGGTTTCTTTAAATTTGGTGCCTAGGGTCGGACTCGAACCGACACGGAGTTTCCCCCGGCGGATTTTGAATCCGCTGCGTCTACCGATTTCGCCACCCAGGCATTGAGAGGACTTGCAAACAGTATGCAGCTTGGCAACTGTTTTCAAAACTTTTGAACTGTAGACGTTTCAAAAGCTGAAAGACCTAATTTTAAAGCCTAACGGTAAAGTTAACTAACCTGTACAAGGCTTTAAATTAAAGTTCTCGCATTATACGATGCGCGGCTGACTGTGCAAGTGCTTTATGCGGTTTATTGTATAAGCCTGATGCATTTGCTTATTTTTACAGCAAGATTGTAACCGAGTGACTAAGCATCCTAAAGATTGCACGCCAACATACACTTAAGTGCCACTGGCGGCTGATGCAATCTTGTCAGCACAAGGCTCGGTAAAAAGCCGTTCATCTGTGCACACTCGCTAAAAAGCGACCGACTAAATAAACGCTCGTCTTTAGCTTGCTTTCAGTGTCATGCTAAACTTGCGAATTCAGTTTAAAAGGAAACCCGATATGTACGCTAATGCGCCAAGAGCGGGCTTTGCCCGTCGTCTCTCTGCGATTATTTATGATGTTTTAATCTTATGCGCGTTGGTGATGCTGGCAGCAGGGGTCGCCATGTTATTGGTGCAACTGCTGGTATGGGGTGCCGTTGTGTCGATTGAAGGCTATGCTGACATTGCCGATTATTTAAATAGTAGTTGGCGTCGCTGGGTCTACCTTGGCTATTTTGTTGCCATCATATTAGGCTTTTATGTGTACTTTTGGTCTAAAGCGGGGCAAACCTTAGGCATGCGCGCTTGGCGCATGCTATTGGTAACAGATGCTGGCGAACCTTTATCGCTGCTACAAGCGTTAAGTCGTGCCTTGTTATCGCTAGGCGGCTTAGGAAATATTTGGTTATGGTTGCGTTGGGGTAAAGGTTTGGCTCTGCAAGATCAGTTTACGGGCACACAAATGATCGTATTAACCAAAGAGCAAAGCAAAGCGCTGAATCTACACGACACAGCGCGTTAAACTTTTTGGCGCATAAAGTACAGCGAGATCCCGATAAACAATAAACTGGGTATCGCTGCACCGGCTAAGGGCGGTAGTTGATAGACGAGCGCTAAAGGCCCGAACACTTCATTACTCATGTAAAAGCCAAAGCCCGTTAAGATCCCCAATAACACCCGCGCGGCCATGGTAACGCTACGTAGCGGACCAAATATAAACGATAATGCCAATAACAGCATAGCCCCCACCGTAACCGGCTGCAGTACCTTACGCCAATAGGCTAATTGGTAACGGCTGGCGTCTTGGCCATTTTGTTGCAAATAATCGACATACTCCATTAAACCTTGCAGCGATAGCATTTCAGGCTTAACCGTTACCACGCCGAGTTTTTCAGGGGTAAGGGTGGAACGCCAACGTTGGCTTTCTGCTTCAACGCGAATAATTTGCTCAGGCGTAAAATTTAACGCGGTAACCTGCTGTAAACGCCAAGCATCCTCGATGTATACCGCACTGATTGCCGTGATTTTTTGCTGCAAAGCCAGGTTTTCGTCAAATTGGTAAATGGTTAATTCTTGTAAGTTACCAACATCATCGACTTCTTTGATATTAACAAAACTATCGCCATCTTTCGCCCAAACGCCTTGGCGGGCCGCAAATAAGTTACCGTCAGAAATCGCTTTTATGCGCAGCTCTCGTGCCGCACGATCACTGACCGGCGCGCCCCATTCTGCAATAGCCATCATCACTAACACCATCAATACCGCTGACTTCATCACCGAACTGATAATATTTAAACGCGATAAACCCGCCGCCTGCATCACCACTAATTCGCTGTTACTGGCCAACATGCCCAGGCCAATTAACCCGCCAATCAGTGCTGCCATTGGAAAGAAAATCACCACATCACCCGGTACGCTGTACAAGGTAAACAAGGCGGCATGCACCATATCGTAATAACCGCGACCAATAGAGCGCATTTGATCGATAAAACGAAACATGGATGACAGACCAATTAACACAGTAAGCGTAAGCACACTGGTCATTAAAATAGTGCGGCCAATATAGAGATCGAGAATTTTCAGCATCTTAACGTCCTGCTAGCCATGCTCGAACCCGCTGAGCACTGGAGCGATTTCGTAAAATTAACACGGTACCCACTGTCAGCCCAAGTAGATGTAACCACCACATACCCCACTCTGCGGGTATCTTGCCATCTTCAATTGCCGAGCGCGCAATAATCATCAAGGCGTAATAGCCTAAATAAAGTAATAAGGCTGGCAGTAAACGACCAAACTTGCCTTGGCGTGGATTAACTCGAGCTAAGGGCACAGCAATGAGCGTAAGGATCGGAATAGACAATGGGATAGCAATGCGCCAATGCCATTCGGCAGCCGCTTCGGCGTTATTTTCTTGTAATAACGCTGGGGTGCTAAGACTGCCTAATTTACGGCGGCGCTGTTCTACTTCTTGTTCACGAATTTGCATCAGGTAACTGCCAAACTCGGTGATCTCGTAGGCCGCAGTTTGGCTATCACCGGCATAGCGGCGGCCTTGTTGCAACTGCAACATCTGCGCGCCGGTTTGCGGATCTTCTTTTACTGCACCGCTTTGTGCATAAACAATAGCATGGCCAGGGTTCGCCGGATTATCACTGCTTTGCGCCACAAACACCTTAGATAGCTCATTACCCGAACGACTGACATCTTGCACAAAAATCACGGCTTTTTCATTTGAGGTATGCTGAAAACGCCCCGGTACCAACGAAAAAAGCCCCGCATCCGATTCAGCACGTTCCAGTAAGGTATATTCTTGCTCTGTAGCCCATGGGCTCAGATACAGCGTTACCGCACCGGCTAACAGCGCCATCACGAGCGATAACAATAAAGTGAGACGAGTGATATACCATTCACTAACGCCGGTAGCATGCAACACCGTCATTTCACTATCGGCATAAATGCGGCCATAAGCGACTAAAATGCCTAAAAAGGCACTCAACGGCAGGATAATCACCGCTAATTGCGGCAATTTCAGCGCAACAATACTCATGACCAATTGGCCCGGTATTTCACCTTCAGAGGCATCAGCCAAAATCTTTACAAAACGTTGGCTAATGATGATGGTGGTCAAAATCAGAAAGACAGCTAACTGAGAGCGAAAAACTTCACCAATCAGATAACGAAAAATAATCAAAATGCCCCCTAAAAACCTGTCTTTTCACTGGAAAGCTGGTCATTTTTCAGTAAACTTGGTATTTATAGCAATTATTATCGGGCAAAGCGGCTTAAAATCCGAGCTTTTTTATTTATTCTCGGTAAAATTCATTATCACTTTGTAGTCTGCTACTGCCCGCAGTACTTTAATTAGCGACTTATAGTAGCATAGTCTCTTAGAATCAGGAGTAAACATGGAGTTCAGCGTAAAAAGCGGAAGTCCCGAAAAACAACGTAGTGCTTGCATCGTTGTTGGTGTCTATGAACCGCGTCGCCTCTCTGCAGTAGCAGAGCAATTAGATAAAATCAGCGAAGGCTATATCAGCAATTTGCTTCGCCGTGGTGATTTAGAAGGCAAACCAGGGCAGATGCTGTTACTGCACCATGTTCCGAATGTACTAAGCGAGCGAGTGCTATTAGTGGGCTGTGGTAAAGAGCGTGAGCTAGACGAGCGCCAGTACCGGCAAATTATCGCCAAAACCATTAGCACCTTGAACGAAACCGGCTCAATGGAAGCCGTTTGCTTTTTATCTGAATTGCATGTGAAAGGTCGTGATACCTACTGGAAAGTGCGTCATGCCGTTGAAACCACACAAGATTGCCTCTATGTGTTTGATCGTTTAAAAAGCAAAAAAGATGAAACACGCCGCCCGCTACGTAAAATTGTGTTTAACGTACCCACCCGTCGCGATCTGACCATTGGTGAACGTGCGGTAGACCATGGTTTAGCCATTGCTGCCGGTATCAAACAATGTAAAGACGTGGGCAACATGCCTCCGAATATCTGCACACCGGTTTACCTTGCGGAACAGGCCTCTGCCTTACAAAGCCTGTCTGACAAAGTCAGTGTTGAAGTACTGGGTGTAGAGGAAATGAGCGCCCTTGGGATGAACTCTTACTTAGCGGTTGGCCGAGGTTCGGTTAACCAGCCACGTATGTCTGTGATTAAATACAATGGTGCCGGTAACGACAGCGCGCCTGTGGTATTAATTGGTAAAGGTTTAACCTTCGACTCGGGTGGTATTAGCTTAAAACCGGGCGATGGCATGGACGAAATGAAGTTTGATATGTGCGGCGCCGCCTCGGTGTTTGGTACCATGCACGCCGTGATCAACTTACAATTGCCGATTAATATCGTGGCGGTGTTAGCCGCCGCTGAAAACATGCCGGATGCCAATGCTTATCGGCCGGGTGATATTCTTACTACGATGTCTGGGCAAACGGTTGAAGTATTAAATACCGACGCCGAAGGCCGTTTAGTATTGTGTGATGCACTCACTTACGTTGAACGCTTCGACCCAGAGCTGGTGATTGATGTGGCCACTTTAACCGGTGCTTGTGTGATTGCACTGGGCAAACACGCTTCTGGCTTACTGAGTAACCACAACCCGCTTGCCCATGAAATCCTCAATGCTTCAGAGCAAAGCGGTGACCGTGCTTGGCGTTTACCGCTGTGGGATGAATATCAAGATCAACTGGAAAGCCCTTTTGCCGACTTCAGCAACTTAGGGGGGCGTGCAGCCGGTACTATTACCGCAGCCTGCTTCCTGTCTCGCTTTACCCGCAAATATAACTGGGCACACCTTGATATTGCCGGAACGGCCTGGCGCAGTGGTGGTAAAGATAAAGGCTCTACCGGTCGTCCGGTCGCGTTGTTAACGCAGTTTCTGATTAACCGTACGGGCAACAATCAGGATCATTAATGACTGTTACGTTTTATGTGCTGGCTGAGCCTGATGGCTCAGCTGAACACACCGCAATCTCAAATGAGCTGTCGCCTGCGCCAGCTCATTTTGCTTTTGCTTGTCAGCTTTGTGCAGATTTGTACCGCGCCAATCAACGCGTTTTTGTATATACTGCCGATCAACAGATGGCCGAACAGTTAGATGAATTACTCTGGCAGTTTGATGCGGAACGTTTTGTGCCGCATAACCTCAGTGGTGAAGGCCCCGCGCGTGGCGCACCCATTGAGATTGGCTGGCAAGCACCACGACAAAGTCGTCAGGTGTTAATCAATTTAACCGACAACATGCCGGAATTTGCCCGGCGTTTTGCGCGTGTAATCGAATTTGTTCCGGCAGAGGCGTCGTTAAAAGCGCAAGCCCGGGAACGTTACAAACAATATCGTCAAGCTGGCATCACGCCTGAAACCGTGCAAGCCGACTGAATTTACAGGTATCTCTGATGGAAAAAACCTTCAACCCAAGCGAAATAGAACAGGCCATGTATCAGGCCTGGGAAAGCAAAGGCTATTTTAAACCGAACGGTGATGACCGTGCAGGTAATAACTATTGCATCATGATCCCGCCACCAAACGTGACTGGCAGCCTGCATATGGGGCATGCCTTCCAGCAAACCATTATGGATGCGCTAACACGTTACCAACGCATGCAAGGTAAAAATACCTTGTGGCAGGTGGGCAGTGATCACGCCGGTATCGCCACGCAAATGGTGGTTGAACGCAAGTTAGCCGCAGAAGGTTTGCCAGGCCGCCATGAGCTTGGCCGTGACAAATTTATTGAAAAAATCTGGGAGTGGAAAGCCGAATCAGGTGGCACCATCACCTCGCAAATGCGCCGTTTAGGCAACTCGGTAGACTGGGATCGTGAACGTTTTACCATGGATGCCGGTTTATCCAATGCCGTGCAAGAAGTGTTTGTGCGTTTATACGAAGATGATCTGATCTACCGTGGTAAGCGCTTAGTGAACTGGGATCCGAAACTGCACACGGCTATCTCTGATTTAGAAGTTGAAAACAAAGATCAGAAAGGCCAAATGTGGCACTTGCGCTATCCGTTAGCCGACGGCGCCATGACCGCTGAAGGCAAAACTTACCTAGTGGTCGCCACCACACGCCCAGAAACCATGTTGGGTGATACCGGTGTTGCAGTAAACCCAGACGATCCACGTTATCAAGCGCTGATCGGCAAAGAGATCCTGTTGCCTTTAGTTAATCGCCGCATCCCAATTGTCGCCGACGACCATGCCGATATGGAAAAAGGCACGGGTTGCGTCAAAATCACCCCAGCACATGACTTCAACGATTATGAAGTGGGTAAACGTCATCAATTGCCGATGATCAACATTCTGACTCTCGATGCCATGATCCGCAGCGAAGGCGAATGTTTTTTCACTAATGGTGAAGTTAACCCAGCGCTCAGCGCGCCTATTCCTGCCGAGTTTCAACAGCTAGAACGTTATGCCGCACGTAAAGCCATTGTTGCGGCTTTTGATGCCGCGGGTTTGCTGGAAAAGGTGGAAGATCATAACAATACCCTGCCCTACGGCGATCGTAGCGGCGTGGTGATTGAGCCGATGCTGACCGATCAATGGTATGTGCGCGCTGCACCCCTGGCGAAAACCGCAGTAGAAGCGGTAGAAAGCGGTCAAATTCAGTTTGTACCAAAACAATACGAAAATATGTATTACAGCTGGATGCGCGATATTCAAGATTGGTGTATCTCGCGTCAACTCTGGTGGGGCCATCGTATTCCCGCTTGGTACGACGCCGACGGTAAAGTCTATGTTGGCCGTAACGAAGCCGAAGTTCGCGCTAAATATCAACTGGCTGACAGCATAACACTACAACAAGATAACGATGTATTAGATACCTGGTTTAGCTCCGCGTTGTGGACCTTCTCTACGCTTGGCTGGCCAGAGCAAACCGACGATTTAAAAACCTTTCATCCGACCGATGTGTTGGTAACTGGTTTTGACATTATTTTCTTCTGGGTAGCACGCATGATCATGATGACCATGCACTTTATCAAAGATGAACAAGGCCAACCGCAAGTACCGTTTAAAACGGTCTATGTTACCGGCCTGATCCGCGATGAAAGCGGCGATAAAATGTCGAAATCCAAAGGCAACGTTATCGATCCATTAGACATGATTGACGGTATTAGCCTGGAAGATTTATTAGCCAAGCGCACCAGTAATATGATGCAGCCGCAATTAGCGAAGAAAATTGCTGATCGCACCACGAAACAATTCCCTGAAGGCATCCCCAGCAGCGGCACTGACGCTGTGCGCTTTACTTTAGCCACGTTAGCCTCAACCGGTCGTGATATTAACTGGGATATGAAGCGCTTAGAAGGTTACCGTAACTTCTGCAATAAATTGTGGAACGCTAGCCGCTATGTGCTGATGAATACCGAAGAGCAAGATTGCGGTTTTGGCACTGCAGAGAAAACCCTGTCGCTGGCCGACAAATGGATCTTGGCGCAGTATCAACAAACGGTGAAACAAGTGCGGCATTACTTTGATACCTACCGCTTTGACTTAGCCGCTACGGCCTTGTATGAATTTACTTGGAATCAGTTCTGTGACTGGTATTTAGAACTGACTAAGCCGATTTTATTTAAAGGTAATGAAGCGGAACAACGTGGTACGCGCCACACCTTGATCACGGTGCTCGAAAGTTTACTGCGTTTAATGCACCCGATCATGCCGTTCATCACCGAAAGCATCTGGCAATCGGTTAAACCGTTGGCCAATATTCAAAGCGACAGCATTATGCTGGCCGCTTACCCTGAGTATCAGGTTGACTTAGTCGATGAAACAGCACAAGCCGATCTAGAATGGCTAAAAGCCGTGATCACCGCTATCCGTAACGTGCGTGGTGAAATGAACATTTCGCCGAATAAGCCCTTAACGGTTTTATTACGTAACATTTCTCCCGAAGAACAGCGCCGTATTGATCAGAACCGTAACTTCCTATTAGTAATGGCAAAACTGGAAAGCTTGGAGTTGTTAGCGCCTGAGCAAAAAGCGCCTGCCAGCGCCGCACAGTTAATTGGCAATATGGATCTGCTGATCCCGATGGCCGGTTTAATTGATAAAGAAGCCGAATTAGGCCGAATTGCTAAGCAGCTGGAAAAAACCGAGCAAGAGCTGTCTCGTGTTGCCGGTAAGCTAAACAACGAAGGCTTTGTTGCCAAAGCACCAGAGGCGGTTTTAGCAAAAGAGCGCGCCAAACAAGCTGAGCTAGAGCAAGCCGTTGCCAAGTTAAAGCTGCAACAAGCCGAGATCGCTGCGATTTAAGCAACACAGTTAACATGTTAAGTAATACCCACGGCCAGTAACTGGCCGTGGGTATTTTTTTGTTAGCGCCGGTAATTGTACAAGCGCGAGTTTTTGTTATCATGCACAGGTTTGTTTGTATCCTGAACAAACACAATTAGCGTGCTCAGGTAAGAAAGCTTTTACGGTAAGTTTTTCAAGCCACAGCTAATGCTCGCACTGTGACTATCGCTCCGTTGAGTTGTCCATTCTGCTGCAACGGTTCAATACCTTTTTTGCCGGTAAGCCGGACTTTTATACGAGAATAAAAATATGTCAGCAGAAGATACCTTAGGGAGTTTGGCCGAGCCTGTTGCAGCGGCGGTCGAAGCGGCCGCCATTGCGCCAAGTGCGATAAGTTTAATCCCACCTCTTGTTGTTCTAGCCTTTGCCATCTGGTTAAAGCGCCCCATTTTGGCGCTGGTGCTAGGTGCTGCGTCAGGTCTATTATTAATTGGCTCACCACTCGACGCGCTATTTAATTTAGGCGAAACATCTGTTCGCGTGATGCAAGATGAAACCATCGGTTGGCTCATTTTAGTTTGCGGTGGCTTTGGTGCGTTAATTGCGCTGTTGGTGCATACCGGTGGGGCCTTTGCCTTTGGCCGCATGGCGCAGCAATATGCTAAAGGCCGTAAACCGTCCCTGTTCATGACCTACCTATTAGGTTTAATTATTTTTATTGATGATTACCTAAATGCCCTGACTGTCGGTGAAACCATGAAACGGTTAACCGATAAATATAAAGTGTCACGCGAAATGCTGGCCTATGTGGTCGATTCCACCGCAGCCCCCATGTGTGTGTTAGTACCGATCTCAACCTGGGCTATTTTCTTCGGGGGCTTATTAGTTGCCAACGATATTGCGCCGGCTAGCGATCCGAATGGTATTAAAACCTATATCGCGGCCATTCCTTACATGATCTATGCCTGGTTAGCGCTGTTGTTAGTGCCGTTGGTTATTTTAGGCATAGTGCCCTTAGTTGGCCCAATGAAAAAAGCCGAGTTAGCCGCGATGCAAGCAGTGAATGCCCCGGTGGACAGCGTGGTCAGTGCCAAAGCACTCGCCAGCAGTGAAGCTAATCACGCCACGGCTACCGGTCAACCACATACGGGTTTTGCCGTAGCATCGTTAGAAGAAGAATTTGATCATGCCGATAAGAACGACGGCAAGTTGATGAACTTCTTATTACCGATGTTGATGCTGATTGGTTTTACCATTTGGTTTGAAGCGGAAATTTGGCCTGCGCTCATTCTAACGTTTATTATCACCATTCCGATGTACATGGCGCAGCGTTTAATGCCGTTTGTGGATATGATGGAGCTAATGATGCATGGTTTTAAAACCATGCTACCGGCTATTTGTACCGTTATCGCCGCCTTTACCTTTAAAGATGTTTGCGATCAACTCGGCTTACCGCTGTATGTGATTGAGAATTTAGCCCCCTACATGACAGCACAAATGCTCCCTGCCTTAGTGTTCGTCGCGATGGCAGTATTAGCTTTTGTCACGGGTTCAAGCTGGGGCATCTTCGCGGTATCAATCCCTATCGTTATGCCATTAGCGATGACTGTCGAGGCGAATATCCCACTGGTGATCGGCGCTCTGCTCTCAGCCAGCTCGTTTGGTAGCCAAGCCTGTTTCTACAGTGACTCTACCGTACTGGCCGCACAAGGCTCAGGCTGTAATTTGATGAGCCACGCGCTAACGCAGTTCCCTTATGCGCTAATGGCCGCCATTGCTGCGTTCTTTGGGTTTATCTTACTGGCGTAGGTTTTGACCCAGGCAAAAAACCATAAGGGCGCGTAAAGCGCCTTTATTGTTTTATATTATGTCTATTTCAGTCGCCAGCAAACTCGCAAATACCCTTACACAAACCCAATAATGGCCGATTATAGCGTCACGCAATGGCTGCGCTTATTAAGCAAAGTATAAAAATAAAATCACTTGCAATCTTACTGTGCGCCACCTAGTATATTAACTGTGTACCGCACAGTATGTGCCGTACAGTATCGCCGACATCAACAGAAGGAGTAAGCAGATGACCTTGGCACAACGCGATAAAATGCGCCTAGAGTTACGCCGTGGCGTGCTGGTGTTGGCAGTATTAGCTTCACTAAAACAGGCGCACTATGGCTATTCACTGCGGCAACAGTTACAGCAAGGCGGCATCGACATTGATGAAGGCACCTTATATCCGTTGATCCGGCGGCTAGCTGAGCAAGGTCTACTAGAAAGCGAATGGCAGCAAGCAGAGGGGCGTGAGCGACGTTATTACAAGTTGTCTGCCTTGGGTGCGACCTTGTTACAACAGCTAACGCAAGAGTGGCAAAACCTCAATGGCGCACTGGCTAACTTATTGGTTACTGAGAAGGAGAAATAGTCATGGACTTAGTCACTCGATATATTGCTGCGGTGCAGCGCGAGCTACCGGCGGCGAAACGCGAAGAAATTGCGAGAGAGTTGCAGGCCAATATTATGGATGAACTGGATGCGATAACGGCAGCGCAAGGTGCCTTAAGCGACGCAGATATCAGCCAACTGTTAAAGCAAATGGGCCATCCGCGACAAGTTGCCAGACAGTTTGTACCTGAGCAGCCATTCATTAACGCCAGTTATATGCCCATTTATCGCTATACCTTAACGCTAGTACTCGGGATCTTGTTTTTGATCCAAGTGGTCAAGAGCACTTTTGGCTGGTTATCCTACGCTGATGTCGGTTTGATTAGCTTAGTGTTCAGTATCGCGGCAGGGTGGATTGATGATGCTTGCTTTGCTTTTACTGCCATTACCCTAGGTTATTTTGTCATTTCCAAACAAACCCCTGAACCAGAGCAGCACTGCTGGCAAAACTGGCAGCCGGAAAATTTACCTAGCGCGGGCTTTAGCTGGCAGACGATAGCACTACAAGATATTTTTACTGATTTGGCGAGTTATTTATTTTTACTGGTGGTCATATTTTACCCACTGTGGCAAGTTGTGGCGCTAGCAGAAACCCCTAGCGTATTGCTCAGCAACGAGGTAAAAACATTGCTACTGTGGTGTACACCTTTGTTGCTCGCGGGTATCTGCAATAGCCTATGGCAATTAAAGCAGCGTATTTGGCAGAAAGCGCTATTGCAGGCGAATATTATCATCAACGCTTTGTTTACCTTGGTAATTCTGTATTTGGCAATGATGTCGCCTTTTTTGCAAATCACCGAGCAGCCTTTGCTTGGCACGCTTAGCTCGGCGCAACTTGAACGTACAATAACGATAAGCTTAGTCGTGCTAGCGTTATTTCCGGCATGGGAAGTGCTACGTGATAGTTGGCGCTGGCGTCAGTTAAGCTAAAGTGATGCTTAACAAAAACAGTGCGCTCCTGTCATGCTGATCAACGGACGCTAGCCAAATTAAAGGTGTAAACCATTTAGGTTCTAGTTTAGGGGTGCAGCAAAACCTGCTCACTTCATGCAGATGAGCTTTCAACCGCTGAAAAGCTCATCTGCGGTTTGCCACATCACATAAGCTTTTACTTGCTGTAAAGAATAAATACAAAACCATTTCGCAGATATTGATATTAGTGCAAATCTCAATGGAAACACGCACCGCTAAACAAGGCAAAATACGGCCAAGATAGATGGATATCGAGTAAATTGCGGAGCCTTCATGGATACTTTAAATTAAGCTGAATTTAACCTTAATAAGCTTAAAATAATTACATTAAACATTTCTATATTAACATTGTATTTCTGGTAAAATTGCCGCTAATTTATACACCTGAGGAAACACCTATGCCTGTAAGCTCGCAACACAAAGTTTATTTACCAGCTGAAGCCCGAGATAACCAATATCTCTTAGCTGAATTTGCGTTAACAGACGAACTACTCGCGGCCTTTCCTGCTAGCAACCCAGCAAAACCGTTTGAACAGCTTTATCAGCAATTGTCACAGCAGTTTTTTGAACTGGCGGATGCGGCACAGCTACACAATGTACACCTGATTGCTAATGGTAAAACCCCAGTGGTGCGCTTTCACCAGGAAGCTTACGTATTACAAACCACTGAACAAATTTTATTTTTCTATAACCCAAGCTATCACGAAGCACAGCATAGCTTTTATGATGCCAGCATCCGAGCACGAAAAATTTCTTTATTATTTTTAGCCACCGACCAGCCATTACGCGCCAACGCTGCAACGTTCCACCAAAAAGTCACGACAGTACTACAACAACTGCTGGCTAAGTTAAAAATGACTGAGACAAAAGTAAAAGTGCGTGACCATCAGCATCTTACTTATGATTTGTTTGCCAAGGCCAAAGGCCAGAAAGAAAGTTACGGCTACAAATTACGTTCAATTGGTGCGCGCTATAAAGCACGGCAATGTGAACTGCCCGCGCATAATGCGCTTACCTATGTCATCGTCAACTTACCGTTAAGCCGGCGCTTAAAAGAGCAAGTCGCATTGAATTTACAGAGTGATGCGCCCTACCTGCCGCTTTATCAAAAAGTCAGTGATAGCTTTGTCAGCGCCTGTCAGCCCGAGCAATTCAAACATTTAGCCGTGCTGGCTAATGGTTTGTTACCCTTGGTGCGAAATAGTCAATTTGATAAAAGCAGCCATGGCACAGAGTTGCAGATGATTGGTTTTGATCCGAGCGCGCAAGCAGGTCAACTGATCAGCGATTTGCAAGGCGATAAGCTAGTAGAAATGATGCAATTGGTGATTTTTGCCACCCCAGCCGATCAAACCGATATGGGTTATGGCCGCTTTATGAATCAGGTAGAAGCGGTATTACATCGCTTTGCCAAAAGCTTAGCACTGCAACCCGAGCGTGATGATCTGACCGTGCGTTTTCATCAGCATATTAGTTATCATCTATAAAGATCTTAAGCTCATAGTGGAAATAAAAGCATAATGGTGCTTAGTTCACCATTATGCTTTTAATTTATATTTTCAAAGAAACTAGAAACAAAAATCTAAAGACTCAACTGCATTTATCTAGAACAAACTTTTATAAGTTTTCATATTTTCCAACTAAATTATCTAAGAAGATACTTTTTGTCGCTTTTAAAAAACCTATTGGCGATTTTGAAATTGCCTTAAAGCTAAAAGTGATAAACCAAATAGAGCAAATGTTGATGGAGCGGGCACTTGTGTACTCCCCTCTCCCGTATCGACTATCAGTGCAGCATTAGCAGAGCCACATACTAAAGATAATATTACTATTATTAAATTTTTCATTAATATACCCTTATAACAACAATCACTAAAGTACTGACTATAATAATCATTCAGCGCAAGCGTCTATTCTTGCGCTGAACCTTCACATAGCTCTTACTCGATATATTGTTTTATCGGCAATTCACTTGGCGTAGATGATGGAGTTACATCAGTTACATCGTTGTCATTGACACGTACGTAACGATTAACAGGAATTATTTGTACATCACCTTCATCATTTACTTCAACTTCAAATACTAACCAGGCATTGAGTGAGCTTCTTGTGTCTTGATCCTCAGAAGGTGAGAACACAAAACGTTCACCATTGATGACCACTTCGACTCGCGTGGGAGATTGGAAAATAGACCCTGTGCCAGAATAATGGTGTACGGAATACATGTAGCGACCTGGTAATGGGAAGCGCGGCACCGTTAAAATTTCAGGACCGAAACCGTTCGTATCATCCACATCAAGAAAAATCGTCTCGTTTTCAACAGTGACAATTCTGTCGGCGAAAAAAACATGAAAACGTTCAGTTAAGCTATTAGCGACTGTCGGCCCTTTGAAATGCGTATCAAGATCTCTTGGATTTTGGCCCCATGACAAGTTAACGGTCATTGCGCCTTTGTTTGAAGTAATACAGTTTTCTAAATCTAGGTCTGTGTTTGCGACCAAGAGCTGAGTGGTATTGCTTTGACCATTGCTATCACGGATGGATAGCAAAACTTGGCTATTGGGTCTGACCGTAATGGTAAATTCACCCGCCGCATTGGTATAAGCTACTGAACGACCGATATAATTCATACCATCAGCAACCATCTTAACTTCAGACATAGGAAGCTGTGAGATATTGTCGATAGCGCAACCCGTAATATTCACTGACTCAAACAAATAATCGGCATTCCAAGTAGAAAAATGATTCACTTCACCTGAATAATAACGGCGGCTCTGTTCATCAAAACTTAAAACAACTTCATCTTCAACAGTCCAAATCCCAGTTTTTTCATTAAAATGGATTAGCGGAATACTTTGTGGTGGATTCACGGCTCGTGATGCCAAAGGAATACGGATTTGAGCACTTTTATTATCAGCAAGTTGTAAAACTTCGCCGTTTTCTGCTTTAAACGCTGCATTTAGTGCACCAAACGATTCAAAAGACGTTTCTTCACCAGAAGCGGGATCAATAGCCAAATAATAACCCGGCATAATAGCGGGATCGGATGAAGCATCGATATTGGTTACAGATGCAGTAACGTCACCGCTATAAATTTGTCCTTGAGTGTCCACAAAGGCACTTGCAGGTAAAGAAATTCGTAATGCTGACACTGGGTCAATCAGTTCTTTAGCTGCCGTGGCTGGAAAGGTCTCTGTGAAACCCACATCCAATAAAGCGACATTTAATCTGGGATTAGGGTTATTTTCTGATGTTCTGAACACATCAGAGCGAGTGACATAATTATCAGCGGAAGCACGAATAACGATCCTTTCCGAGTAACCTAGACCTAAAAGCGCGTAATTACCACGTTCATCAGAGGTCAGTTCTTGTATCAATTCAGGTGTATTATCCTCTCCTGGGACATACACCTCTAGCTTCGCACCTTCAATAGGTAAACCGCTACTATAAACCGTGACCTGACCGCTAACTTCGCCAAATGTTTCACAACTCACTTCGAGTTCAGAAAAATTCGTTTCAAGCGTTAAAGAAGTCGGTAACACTGTGCACTGATGGCCAAGGTAATCAGGTACAGAAAATTGTAACGCGGCGCCCGGCAAAAAAGCCGTGGGTAACGTAAAATTACCCACTTCATTAATTGTAAAATGATAAGTTTGTTCTTGATAGACATATTGTAACGAAGCCGGTCTTGCTAACCCTGCCGCACTGCCACTTACCGTAAGAAGAGGTTGGCATGAAACCTCTACCTCATCAAAATCAGATTGAATAGTAATCGTTGAAGGCGAAATCTCGCACTGTAATGCCGCGTCAGTCGATACAGAGAAACTAAGCGCATTGTTATAGGTAAAATCTGAGCCGATAGTAAAGTTACCCTCTGCGGTTAACTCAAATTGGCCCTCACGACCGCCTTCCACACTATAGTTCAATGTAACAGGTCCAGTTACTCCTGTGGCATTACCACCTACAGTATAGAGCGTGTTAGCACAGCTAATATTGATATTAGAAATATTAGCATTACTAAAGGTACGACTGGCTGCTCCTTCAATAGCACATGTTTGTCCTACGGGCTGACCGGAAACAGTTAAAGTAACGCCATCACCCGCTTTGAAACCAGAGCCTAATGCTGCGGCTCCGTTGACACTAATCGATACTGGGTTGTTATTAACGTTAATTACTACGGTACCATTTAATCCTGCGACATTTCCCGCAAGAGTATATTCGGGGTCAGGACTATCACTGCCACCGCATGCAGAAAGCAAAGCAGCAGATAAAGTGGTTGCTAATATTTTAGATAAATTTTTCAAGACAAACTCCTTTTACAATGAACTCAACTCTTTTACCGCCATCACTGCACGCTAAAGCAGCATTTAACTTTTACTTTTTGAAGTTCAAAGCACAAGGCAACGTATTTTTAAAAAATAACCGTAAAATAAATTCAACCTTAATTCACACCAAACCTAATTTAGCGCTTGCTAACGGCTTATTTTAACGTTAAAAATAAAGGTGTTAGCTTGTGGCACTTCGAAGGCGCTTCAGTGGTTAACATGCAATCACATAATGTTTTAGCTTAAACAAGGATGTTAAGTAGCTATATGGATATCACTTATTTATTACAAGGCTGGCAATACGGTGACAAACAAAAGGAATCACAGCTTTACACTTACTGTTACCAGCAATTTAAAGCCATCGCGCAAAAAGTAAAAACCCAGCACAAACGCAATAAAAGTACGGAATATCAACTTTCTATTGAAGCTTCCTGCAATACCACGCTGTTGGTGAATGAAGCTTACATTCGTTTGGCCACCTCAAAAAAAATAGACGGCTCAACAAAAACTGTTTTTTTTAAAACTTTTGCCCAAGTTATTTATACGATCCTAATCGATCACACCAGAAAACAGCGAGCGCTGAAAAGAGACTTTGTACAAGTTGCAGCAACGACGACAGACGAACAACTACTTTTAGATAAGTTGATTGATATGCAATCACATTTAGAAGATTTAAAGGGCTCTTTCGATCGTCAAGTAGCCGTGTTTCTGTTGAAGTATGCTTGCAAAGTTCCTAATGCCGAAATTGCTGAGATGATGTCGATAAGCCTATCCTCCGTTGAAAAAGATTTACTATTTGTAAAACAACATTTGGCACTCACTTTTGCTTGATACGCTGCAAAACCAACAACTGATACAACATTATCATGCCATAAGCTCACTGTCTGAAGCAGACAGAGAAGCATACATATCAAAGCATATCGATGATAGCTGTCTTGCTGAACACTTACGTCGCTTATTGGCAATAACTGCGCTTGATGTAACAGCCATCTTTAATATGGGTTTTAGCGTATCTGCAGAAGCTATTCCTGCCACTGATTTTATTGGTAAACAGCTTGGCGTTTTTAAACTCACCTCACTGATTGGCGCTGGGGGAATGAGTTCAGTTTTTGCAGGTGTTCGAACCGATGGTGAGTTTGAACAAGATGTTGCAGTAAAAATATTTTCACAATACTTAGCTACTGATGGTGCAAGGCTTAACTTTGAAGCACAGGCTCTTGCATCGTTGTCGCACGATAATATTGTCTCCGTCTATGATGCTGGTAGAACAGAAGATGGTTACATGTACTTAGTGATGCAACGCGTACAAGGACAAACCTTAAACCACTATTTGTTACAGCACTCGCTGAACAAAAAAGCTAAGTTAAAACTATTGTTACAAATATTTTATGCGCTGCTCCATGCGCACTCTAGGCAACTATTACATGCAGACTTAAAACCGCAGAATGTGATGATAGATGACTCAGGCAAACCTTACTTGTTAGATTTTGGTGTTGCTAGGTTATTAGGTGCCACTTCCGTTGCAAAGATGCAAGCTTATATCAGAGGATTATCGCTAGACTATGCAAGCCCTGAGCAAATTAGTGGGGAACATTTAACCACGGCCAGTGATGTTTATAGCGCGGGGAAATTACTCGGCTTCGTATTGGGCCAAGATAGTAATAGTGTGCTTTCTGCTGTCATAGATAAAGCCTGTGCCAAGAATCCGACTGAGCGTTATCGCAGCATGTCTGACATGATAAAAGACCTCGAGTTATATCTTGCTTTTAGCCCTGTGTCTGTGGTTAACAGAAAGCGTTATCATCTAAGATTATTTTTATACCGGCATAGGTTAGCTGTTGGCTTTGCTATTGTTACAATAATACTTTCGTTAACTGCATTTGCTATAGCTTGGCAGTCACATCAAGAGTTGCAAATACAAAAATTGCAGGCTGCCGCCAACCTAGAAGTCGCGCAAAACTTACTCAGCCAAGTTCGGATTGTGACAGGGAATGAATTAGATCGACAGCGGCAGATTATCAGCGCCATCACAAAACTTGACCTTACACGCTTACCAGAACGGCAAGCTGCAAAACTGTTACTGGCATTGGCAGAAGCACAACTTGTACTTGGTGACTACTACACCATGGCGTCTTATGCTCAAAAATTGTTTGATCTAACCCAAAATAAAGCATCATTGCTGCCTTACCATTTAGTTGCACAAAAGATGCTAGTCGAAATGCATGTCCATCAAATTCGTTATGAAGACACAATCTCAGGATTAAATTACATAATTGATGGGCTGAAATCACAAGTGGATTTATCCGAACCCACTTATCAAAAGCTATTGGAATGGGAAATCTACGTAGCGGATGCCATGCTAACGCCTTTCAAATTAAGAATAAGGGACTTATTAGCATCTGCAGGTGGCTTAGATAACTTAAGCTTAGATGCTGAAGTGCATTTAAAGCTGTTAGCCGTGCGTGAATCGACTTATAAACAAAGTGGTGTAAACATTAAAGCACTTCTTAATGAAGCATGGGCCTTAGCAAAACAACCCAACACCTCGATTGTTTTAAAGCTCACCGTACTTGCCAGTAAGGCACAAATTGAAAATGATCTTTATGAATATGGTTCAATAGAATGGGAAAACTCCGAAAAGGACTTTAAAGAACTCGTCGCGACAATATCAGGACATCACCCTTTTAAAGACTACGCTAAAATTTTTTATGATAACCAAATTAGACTAATTGACAGTGAAAGAATTGAACGTGAACGCCTAACACCACTGATTCAATTTTATAGTTACTTAGACCTTTTGCACTCGAGCGAATTTAAAGAGGCCAAGCGTTATCCTAAGTTGCTAGAAAAAATGAGCGAATTAGTGGATCCCCGCTTTGGTGAGCTTTCTTATGATTTACTATCAACTATATTAAAAATTTATGGGCAAATGGGTGAAGCATTTAACTTTTCTAGAATCAACATTAACAATGCTATTTTTAATAGTGGCCAACGCATTAAAGGATTTTATGTTTTTGACCAATGCCACAATTACCAAATTGCAGGACTGCCATCACTAGAAACGTGTCAATTTGCACTAAAATTCCAACAAAAAAATGGCAAGCCTCTGTATTCTAGATATTTTACAACTAAGATGGCTATGCTACCCAGCCTAATTCAATCAAAATCAGAATCAGTATTTGATGTTTTAACACAGCTACTCAACGAGCTAGAACAACTGCCTGAAACGCATTTACATGACACTTACATTGAAAGAACTAAACGCTATCAGATCCAAGCCTTGATTGAGTTCGATCGCTTAAAGGAAGCGCAGCAGCAGCTTACTGAATATCATCAAAAAGGCTATTCACCCAATCATATTAAAGGCAAATTAAACCTTATTTTACTAACGTCTGAACTATATTTTCAGCAAGGAAAAACAGATGAGGCCAAAGCCTTATTAGTAGAAAACAACGGGAAATTTTGCGAATCACTCACGCACAATTACCCATATATGCATAAACTTCGCACGTTGAGAGCTCTGTTTGGAATGGTACCGATTGATAGTTGTACTGATGCTATGAAATTTGAACAAATAGATCCCGAAGGAAAAATAGAAAAAATATTAACGAAACTAATTAATGCGCAGTAGGATAATTTACCATCAGTTATTCGTTAGGCATCTAAAGTCATTAAATAGATTCTTGTTTACTATAAAAGGGCCCTAACTGCGCCCTTTTCCAATTATCACTCACTACTTCATGGCCAAGCGCCACTCCTCGCGTGCTGCATACAGTACCGGAATTAAAAAGATACTCAGTAGCACAAAAAACATGCCGCCGACGGTGGGCACGGCCATTGGGATCATCAGATCGGCGCCGCGGCCACTGGCACTGAGCACCGGTAATAAGGCTAAGATGGTTGTGGCGGATGTCATTAAGCAAGGGCCAATGCGCTTGGCCGCCGCGGCTAATACCAACTCGCGTACCGCCGCTTGCGAGCGGGGTTGATGTTCGGCAAATTGCTGCTTTAAATAGGTCGCCATTACGATGCCGTCATCGACCGCGATACCAAATAACGCTAAAAAGCCGACCCACACTGCGATACTCAAGTTATACGCTTGCAGGTTAAACAGCTCACGTAAATTGGCACCAAACCAGCTAAAGTTGAGAAAATCGGGCTGGGCAAAGGCATCTAAGGCAATAAAGCCGCCGGCCCAAGCAATGGCAATGCTGCTAAAAATCATCAAGGCCGTACTAACTTGCTGGAACTGCAGATACAGCAACATAAAGATCAAAATTAAAGCTAACGGCACCAGCCACATTAACGTGGCTGCCGCGCTTTGTTGCTGCTGATAACTGCCAGCAAACTGGTAGCTAACACCGGCCGGCAACGTTAATTCGCCCTCGTTTAGCAATTGCAACAAGTGCGCTTCTACCTTGGCTACGGCGTCTACTTCAGCTAAACCAGGGTGGGCGCCAAAGGTGATATAGGCCGTGAGAAAGCTGTTCTCAGAGCGGATCATTTGTGGGCCGCGCTCATAACGCAGTTCGGCCAGTTGACTGAGTGGCACCTGATAGCCCGCTGGCGTGCTAATCAGCACCTCGTTAATCGCTTCAACGGTATCACGTTGCTCGCGTTGATAACGCACGCGGATCGGGTAACGTTCGCGCCCTTCTACCGTGCGCCCCGCTTCCATGCCACCCAGCGCCGTGCTGATACTTTGCTGCACCTGTTGCATCGACAAGCCATGTCTGGCAATCGCTTGCCGATCAGGCACAATACTTAAATAAGGCTGGCCTACTACCCGCTCGGCATTCACCGTTAACGGCGCGATACCCGGCGCTTGGCGCAGTATGGCCTCAAATTGCAACGCCATTTGCTCTAACGTAGCCAGAGCAGGCGCTTGCAATTTAATGCCCATTGCCGCCCGCATGCCGGTTTGTAACATCAGTAAGCGCGTTTCAATCGGCTGCAGTTTTGGCGCAGAAGTGACGCCAGGCAACTGCGCCGCTTGCACAATTTCTTGCCAAATATCCTCTGGTGTCGTTATATGCTCACGCCATTGCCGATAAGGTCGCCCGCGCGGATCAACAATCAACTCGCCATTAGCATCACGGGCAAATTGTTGGCTGCTCTGGTCAAAGCGGAAAAATTGCCGCCGCCCTTGGCCATCAGTGCGATATTCACTGTGATACTGGATCTGTGTTTCAATCATACCCAGTGGGGCGGGATCTAAAGCGGTATCCGCTCGACCTATTTTGCCCACTACCGATTTAACTTCAGGAATGGCCGCAATGGCTTTGTCTTGCTGTTGCAGCACGGCTAAGGCTTCACTAATTGAGGTGTGCGGCATTAACGAGGGCATAAACAAAAAAGCCCCTTCATCCAGTGCCGGCATAAACTCACGCCCCAAGCCCGGAAAACGCTTGGCTAACGCGCTGTCGGCTTGTACACCCGGGATCACGCGATCCGCCCCCAGCCAGACACTTAACCCCGTTAACACCACCAACAGTGGTATAACGATAAACAGTGCTTTAAAACGTAAACACAGCGCTAATAACGGCAAGTAGGCGCGCTGAAACAACCAAAAGCCGCCTAAAATCAGCAGCAACAGCGTACTGACCAACAGCAAGTTATGCCAAAAACCGGCGGCAGGGCCTAACGGTAACCACAATTGCGACAGTAACACCAAGGAGGTAATGAGCAGGATGATCACCAGCACATGCTTTAACCGCGGTAGTAAAGCGCTGGGCAAAAAAGCCGTCCATGCCATAAGGGGCGCCGGTAAGCGCTTTGCTAAACCATGCAAGGTAGTATGTAAACCTTTTGTATTGGGCGCGAACAACAAATACAGCAGCACCGGTAATAAGGTAACGGCAAGTAACACGGCACAAATTAACACAAAGGTTTTGGTGTAGGCTAAAGGACCAAACAATTTGCCTTCAGCTCCCGTCATGGCAAACACGGGTAAAAAGCTGATGATGGTGGTGCTAATAGCAGTAAGGATAGCGGGGCCCACTTCTTGACCTGCTTGCATGATGGCGTGTTGCAAAGACAAAACAGGTTGATCTTGCCGTTGCCTAAGCACGTTCTCCGTAAAAATGATGCCTAAATCCACAATAGTGCCGATAGCGATGGCGATACCGGCCAACGCCACGATATTGGCTTCTACCTGAAACAGCCGCATCAGCAAAAAGGTACAGAGTACCGTGGCCGGCAGTAATAAACTGATCGCTAAGGCGGCTCGCACTTGCCACAGCAGCGCCAGCACCACAATGGTGGTTAATAATAATTGTAAACTGAGGGCGCTTTCTAAGGTGCCGACGGTTTCATCAATTAATAACGAACGATCATAAAACGGCACTATGCTCACCTGACTTAGCGTTAGCCAAGTGGGCCAATCGGCTTGCGGTTGCGCGCGTAGCCAGTCGCGCCAGGCGTTAGGCTGCTGTTGATAATCTGGCAGTGCTTGGCCGCTGGCAAAGCGTTCAACTTCAACCTGACTAATCTTTGCCCAGTCAATCACCGCTTTGGCCGGCATGCCTGGCGCTAACTCTTGCATGCGCTGGCGTAAGTTAGTAATCGCTTGCCGTGGGTTATAGCCTTCACGCACCGTCACGACGGCGCCTACCGCTTCGGCACCGGCCACATCTAATGCGCCGCGCCGGGCGGCAGGGCCAACATTCACGCTGGCCACATCTTGCACCCGAATGGGCGTATTATTCGGCCCTAATCGCACCACCGCTTGTTCAAGATCGGCGAGATTTTTAATAAAGCCCTGACCGCGGATCAGGTACTCAACACCATTAATTTCGCGACTACCCGCACTTACGTCCAGATTCGATGCCATCACCGCCGCCGTGACTTGCTCTAAACTGACTTGATACAAACGCAGTAAATTGGCATCGACTTCTATTTGATATTCGCGCTGATAACCACCAATGGCCGCGACTTCGCTGATACCTTCAGCGGTTAACAAGCCGCTGCGTAAATACCAATCCTGCACTGAGCGTAGCTCAGCCAAGGTCCAACCACCGGTGGTGTTGCCTTGCGGGTCTTGTCCTTCTAAGGTGTACCAAAATACCTGCCCTAGCCCAGTGGCATCAGGGCCTAAGGCGGGCTGCACACCACTGGGTAACGTATCTTCAGGTAGGCTAGCCAGCTTTTCTAAAATACGCGAACGTGCCCAGTAAAACTCGATATCTTCGTCAAAAATCAGCGCAATACTGCTAAAGCCGAACATCGACAGTGAGCGCACATCCTTTACCCCTGGTACGCCCATTAAGGCAGCACTAAGCGGGTAAGTAAGCTGATCTTCAACATCTTGTGGTGAGCGGCCGGGCCAGTCGGCAAACACAATTTGCTGGTTTTCGCCCAAATTAGGGATGGCATCCACCGTAATGGGTTTAAGTGGTATACCGTGTTGCCAGGCAAATGGCGCCACACCAATACCCGCCACTAACAACAGCGATGCCAGCAGCATCACCACTAATTTTTGCCGCATCAGCACGGCCAGCACACGGCCAAAGCCATTATTTACCTCAGACATCCTTATGCCCCCTCAGTAAACTGGCGCAGTACATCACCACACTTCAGCATCATCGGGCCAAAGTACGGGTTTTGTAACTGCTCAGTCGGCTGCAACCAGCTGGCACCCTCACCATCGCGCGCCATTGGGCAATAGGCCTCATACCAGCCTTGGGCGAATACCCCTAGCTCGGCAAAACGTAATAAACCGATATTATGCCGATAAAACAAAGCGCGAGCGCTCTCTAGATCCGTGACTTGCTCAAGTTCGCCCTCACCGGTCTTAAGCGCCATTAATAGCCCCGGAAAACGATCCGGCCATGCAATGCCCGCGACCGCTTGTTGCATTGCCAGCGTGCCTTGGCGCCATGCGTTCAGATCATCGCTAATTAAACCTTGATACAGCTTTTGATAAGCGGCCAATAACGGGGCTTGTTGCTCATCACTTAATACAAAAGCTGAGCTGGGTTTTACCAGTGTTACCGCTGCGGCGCTATCAGGGCGCTCCATCATGCTATGATCGGCATGGCTGACACTATTACTTGCACTGGTGCTTGAAGTGCTGCTCGAACCGTGTTGGTGTAACATCGGGGCACCCCCGGTGGCGGTGGGGTTTAGCATGCTGGCTAAACCGCGAATTTGCAGCTCACTGTCTAAACGAAAAGCGCCTTGGGTTACCACTAACTCGCCTTCATTAAGCCCCGCTAATACCTGATATTGCTCACCAACGCGCTGGCCTAAAGTTATTTGTCGCGGAGTAAAATGCGGTTGCTCGGCAGCAGTTTGCACATACACC
The DNA here is from genome assembly GCF_020819615.1 of Rheinheimera sp. UJ51. Taxonomy (NCBI): domain Bacteria; kingdom Pseudomonadati; phylum Pseudomonadota; class Gammaproteobacteria; order Chromatiales; family Chromatiaceae; genus Rheinheimera; species Rheinheimera sp. UJ51. The sequence goes on along the minus strand of NZ_JAJHOG010000011.1, from coordinate 52,044 downwards.
AAGGATTGCTTACCTGTAAAAAGCACGGCACTGGCGGGTATTAATAAGGTTTCTGCAAGGGGTATGGTTACGCTGGCCTGCGCTAACATCCCCGGTTGTAACCGGCCACCGGGATTAGGCAGCAGTGCGCGCACTCGGGCGGTGCGGCTGCTGGTATTTAACAAGGGTTCAATCAGCTCAATACTGGCGCTAAAGGTTTCACCAGCAAACGCAGGCAAACTGACCCTTAAGGCTAAACCTGGCTGCAACAAAGCCAGTTGTTGTTCAAACACCTCTAACTCAAGCCATAACTGATCTAAAGCCATTACAGTAAATAACGGTTGGCCAGTACTGACGTAGGCACCTTGATTCACCCATTTTTCGGTAATAATGCCACTGACTGGTGCGCTGATGGTAACGGTATCTTGTAACTGTTCACGATTAAGGATCTGTTCAATTTGCGTGGCAGGTACCCCTAACAAACGTAAACGACGGCGTGCGCTATCTAGTGTTGTACCGGCCGGCAAGCTGCCGCGGTTAGCACTCAGCTGCTTGGCTTGCAACAATTCTTGCTGGATGACGATAAGATCAGGGCTGAAAATTTCCAGCATCGGCTCGCCAGCACGCACCGTTTGCGCAGTGCGATTCACATAGGCTTGTTCAATACGGCCACTACTCCAGGCACTAATCGTTTGAATGCGACTTTCATCGGCGGCCAAGGTACCCGGCAGCTGCAATTCGACTTGCGCTGTGGCACGGCGCACCGGTTGCACTTGTGTTTGCAGTAAGGCGGCGGCACGAGGGCTTAAACGCAGCACTGCCGCAGTAGCAGTTTCATCTTTTGCCTTATCTTCTTGCGGTACCGGGATCAACGCCATACCACAAATTGGGCAACGCGCATTAGCATCAGTTAAACGAATTTGCGGATGCATCGAGCAGGTGTATACCTGACTGTCTGGCTGTAAAGCCGCTAAAGGATCGGCAACCGCCGACTGCATTTGACTGTGCGCATGCCCGGCATGCGGATCGCTTTGTTGAAGCGCCAGTACCGGCAAGGCCCCTACATAACAAAGTATCCCCCACAGCAACCAAGTAACCGATAAACTACCACGCGTTTTAGAAGAAAATAGCAACATCTTTATACCCTTACTGAACATAGCTGGATCCGCTTAGCAAAGCGGTACAAAAGCAATGCAGCCTGGGTTTAGATCCGTAATTGATTAACCGATAAGAAGAGGGGTAACCGCGGTTTGGGTGGCGGTGTGGCTAGCTGACTTACTGGAATAGACAAGCTTGGATAAAGCTGTTTTGGCAGTGTTTGCCAAGAAATAAAGATTGCACTTAGCGCTAGCTGCAACGGCTCTGCTGATGCGGCTTGCTGATCACAACCGCTACAATGCTCAACATTATGCACTGCGGGTGCGGGTGCCGTCTCATCTAGCTGTTCAGCGGAAAAATGAGTTGGCTGACTATGGCAAGGAGGCAGTGAGTGTGCCTCTGTCGTAGCACTGGCCGCTTGCGCCACATTTTGACACAGCATTAAGCACCAAGAAAAGGCCAAGCTGACCAGCAGCGGCACAGTCCAGAGTTTTTGGCGTTGAACCAAGGTGCTTAACATGATACTTCCTGTTGAAATTATTTGGCGTAAAAACGCCTGTTAAAGATACTCTCTCTACCATCCACTGTCAAAAACTAGCGAAATCGCCGCAAGCGCAGGGCGTTGCTAAGCACAAATACGCTAGACATCGCCATGGCGGCTGCGGCTAAACCGGGCGCCAATAAGATACCGGCGACGGGGTACAATACACCCGCTGCAACCGGGATCAGTACGATGTTATACGCAAAGGCCCAAAATAAGTTTTGTTTAATATTGCGCATGACTGCGCGGCTTAAACCTAACGCCCGATACACCGCCTTAACTTCACTGCGTTGTAACACCACATCGGCAGCGTCAATCGCAATATCGGTGCCGCTACCGATGGCAATGCCGACATCGGCTGCGGCTAGCGCGGGGGCATCGTTAATGCCATCGCCCACAAACGCGACCTTACCGAACTCACGTTGCAACGCTTGCACTACCGCTTGTTTATCGGCCGGTAGCACTTGCGCTCGCACATCGGTAATACCTAGCTCTGCGGCCACCGCATTGGCGGTGTGCTGATTATCACCACTGACCATCACCACCCGCAACCCTGCTTGTTGTAGTTGCCGAACGGCATCTTTACTGTCTGCGCGCAATTGATCGGCGATGGCCAGTAACGCGAATAATTGGCCATTATAGGCCAGATAAATCACCGTTTTGCCGGCAGCACGACAAGCAGTGGCTTGCTGCTCAAAGCGGCTAACGCTGATCTGTTGTTTATCCAACAAGGCGGCACTGCCAAGTAATACCGGCTGTGCCTCGATTTGCGCACTGACGCCAAACCCCGTTAACGCCTTAAACTCGGTTGCGGCAAGCGGCTGTACTTTCGCGTGCTTAGCGGCCGCTAATAAGGCCTGTGCCAGCGGATGTTCCGCATGTTGCTCCACGCCTGCTACCAAAGCCAACACGTGTTCTTTAGTAACGCCATCGGCGCAGTATACGTCTGTTAATTGCATTTTACCGGCGGTTAAGGTGCCGGTTTTATCAAAGGCCACCAGCTTAATTTGTTGTAATTGCTGCAGCGCATCACCTTGCCGAAATAAAATGCCAAGCTCCGCCGCGCGCCCGGTACCCACCATAATGGAGACTGGCGTGGCCAACCCCATGGCACAGGGGCAGGCAATAATCAGCACCGCCACCGCATTTACCAAGGCAAAACTGACGACCTGCTCGCTACCCAACCAGAGCCAGAGCAGCGCTGTTAATAAAGCAATGGCTAAGACCACGGGCACAAACACGGCCGTTACCTTATCCACCAAAGCTTGAATAGGTAACCGACTGCTTTGCGCCTGTTGTACTAAGCGCACAATTTGCGCCAATACCGTTTGCTCACCTACGGCGGTAGCGCGGCAGAGTAAACTGCCTTGTTCACCATTAACGGTACCGGCAGTCACCTTGGCACCAGCTGCTTTGGCAACAGGCATAGGTTCACCACTTAACATGGCTTCGTCAACCCAAGATTCCCCTGATACTACCTCGGCATCAGCCGCAATCCGCTCTCCCGGCCGCACCAGAAATTGCATCTCGGTTTGCAATTCATTAATAGGTAGATCCTGTAAGTCATCATCCCTTTTTATCCGTACGGTTTTGACTTGTAGTCCAAGTAAACGCTGGATAGCTGCCCCAGTCTGCCCACGTGCACGCCCTTCTAACCAGCGACCCAGCAAAATTAACGTTACGATGACCACCGCAGATTCAAAGTACAGATGCTGACTGCCAACAGGCAGCAGTGCGGGCAGGAATAACACGACACTAGAATAGCTCCACGCCGCTAAGGTACCGAGCGCGACTAACGAGTTCATATCTGGCGACAGTCGCCATAAATTGGGGATCCCCGTAGTAAAGAAGTGCCGCCCCGCGCCTATTAGCACCACGCTGGTTAACAAAAATTGCAGCAGGCCGTTATAAGGGGCGGGTAAAAGGTGTTGCAGCCACTGGGCTAACCCGGGCAACAGGTGGCTGCCCATTTCTAACACGAACACCGGTAAACTTAGCAGCAGCGCCAACCAGAATTGTCGGCTTAAGCGTTGTTGTGCTTGTTGCTGCTCTTGCGCGAGATCGGTGTTTTCTGCACTTTGCACCTTGCCTTGATAACCCGCAGCAGCAATCGCCTTAAGTAATGCGCGATCGCCCGCCAGCCCAGCAATACGCGTCAGCTGTAGCGTGTTGGCGGCGAGATTGACCGTGGCCTTAAGCACACCGGGCAGCGCTAACACACTTTTTTCAATTTTACTGACACAAGAAGCGCAGTGCATGTTAGCAATCTGCAGTTCGATTTGTTCCTGCCGGGTAGGATAACCGGCTTGTTGCAAAGCGCTGGTCACTGTCGGTAATAGCGTGTTATCGCTGAGGTTAAACTCCGCACTAGCCGTGGCTAAATTAACGCTCACTTCACTGACCCCAGCAACGCTGGTAATAGCCGCAGTGGCGCGGCGCACACAACCGGCACAAGTCAGGCCGGTGATCGGAATCTGTATGCGCTGCAAAGCAGAAGTTGACATCGTTGGAGCTCCTTACCGTGAAGAATGGCTTGGGTGAAACAGCAAGACTGCGTATAGCCTAAGCCACTACTTAGCAAGCTGCAAACTTCGCCGCCTTAATTGCACGGTAAGTTAAACGCTAAAGGTTACTCTGATTTTGCTGCAGGCTCAGCACTGCTGGGTAAACTTGCTACAAAACCCGGACGCCGATAAGCTGATAACTGTTGCTCTAACAATGCCGCTACGCGCAATAGCTCGGGCTCAGACCAGGGTAAACCGACCACGCTTAAGCCCAGTGGTAACACACCATCATAACCCCCCGGTAAGGTAATCGATGGATAGCCTGCAACCGCGGCAGCGGTAGAAGTGCCAAAATTAAAACTGTCGCCATTCACATGATCAATCGGCCAAGCTGGGCCATAAGAAGGCATAATTATCGCGCTGTAGCCGTCATTTAAATACGTATTTAATGCGGCTTCTGCCAGTGCACGGCTACGAGTTAACGCCTGCTGATAGGCTTCGGCTTGGGCGGTTAAGTCGGTGGCAGCGGCTTGCTCAAGGTATTCTTGACCATAAAATGCCAAGGCGGCTTCACCCTGCGCGTTATTGAAATCGACAATTTTTTGTACCGTATTAACGGCCTCAGGCGCGGCGTAATCGGTCAACCACTGTTGTAAATCACGGCGAAATTCATACACCAGAACCGCTAACTCTGCTTGATATAATTCCCCCGGTAATTGCCACTGATCGGTAGTGACCACTTCAATACCCGCCGCCGTTAGCACTGCCGCCGTTTTATCTAAAATAGCCAGTAACGTCGGGTTACGACTGTCATAAGCGCGCACTAACAACACCTTACCACCCGTCGCTGGTTGCAACGCCGCCGCAGTTAAAGAGGCAGGCAATTTCGCCCGCCCTTCAGAAGTCAGCATCGCTTCAAGTAATAACGCCGCATCATAAACTTTGCGCGCCATCGGCCCGGCAATATCCTGCGCAGCGGCGATCGGAATAATGCCTTCACCCGATACCGCGCCACGGGTCGGTTTAATACCCACAATGCCGTTGATAGAAGAAGGGCACATAATAGAACCGTCAGTTTCGGTGCCCACGGCCAGCAAGCTCAGATCAGCGGCCACCGCCACACCTGAGCCTGAGCTCGAACCACAAGGGGTATGGGTTAATACATGTGGATTACGGGTTTGCCCGCCTAACGCTGACCAACCGCTGGACGAGTCTTCACCACGAAAGTTCGCCCATTCTGATAAGTTACTTTTGGCAAGGATCACCGCACCGGCTGCTCGCAGTTGCTTCACCAGCTCGGCATCTTTGGCTGTGAGGTGATCTTTTAATGCTAAAGCGCCAGCAGTAGTCGGTAATTGGTCGGCGGTAGCAATATTGGCTTTTAACACTACCGGCAAGCCGTGCAACGGTGAGCGCGTTTTGCCTTGCGCCCGCTCTTCATCCAATAATTTTGCTTGCGCCAGAGCCTCAGCATTCACATCGACGATAGCGCGCAGCTCATGGCCTTGCAGATTGTGCGCCGCAATTTGTTCCAGATAATGTTGCACTAATTGTTCACTGGTAAAGGTGCCCGCGGCCAAACCTTGCTGAGCGGCACGGGCATCGGTCCACGCCGGCGAACTTAAGGTCACCGGCTGCTCTTTTACCACCGGTTGACAGCCTAACAACACCATACTTAACGACAGACATAATATGCGCATAACAGATCGATCCTACAAATACTGACTCATGCTTTAGCATAAACGCTGAGGCGCTTTGGAACAGCCTGCTTTATCGCAACCAGCTGTTACCTGTCGCAAGGCTAAACCCGGTTATTTTGCAAAAAGATGAAGCAAACAGCGTTTTACCTTACACTGTAGGGGTGAACTCGCCTCTTTGTTGCAGATAAGGATTTCCTGATGAAAAAACTACTTTGGCTTATTCCAGTCAGTCTGATCACCCTTCTGGTGATTGGCTGGTTACTGGCTAACACCATTATTAAAAGCGTACTGATTGACCAACTTGAAGAAGCCACCGGCGCTGAAGCTAATGTCGACAGCGTGTCTCTTCGCCTCATGCCGGTATCATTACAAATCAATGGTGTACAACTCACCGATCCCGCTAAACCGGCTTATAACAGTATCAGCTTTCGCCAAGCCTTTGCCCGCATTGATCCCTGGCCTGCCTTAAAAGGTTTTTACGTGGTAGAAGAGTTAGAAGTGAACGAGTTAGCCTATGGCAGTGCGCGTCAGCAACCCGGCAAAGTGTATCGAGTTCCGCCACCGAACGACAATGCGCTGGATTTAGCGTCGTTGTTGCAAGTGGAAGTGCCTACTGCTGAGTCGATTTTAGCGCGCGCCAATTTACAAACGTTGCAACAAGGGCAGCAACTCAAAGAGTTAATCAGCGGCCAACGCCAAAAGTTTACCGAGTTACGGCAGCAACTGCCTACCCAGCAACAGTTAGAAGAGTTTCAAACCAAAATTAAAGCGCTAACCGACAGCAAGATCAGTGATGCCGCAGATTTAGCGGCGAAAACCCAACAACTGACTAGCCTTCAGCAACAATTAAAGGCCGAGCGCGAAAAACTGCGCACCCTACAGCAAAGTTTTGGCCAAAGCCGTGACCAGCTGAGCGATGCAGTAAAAGCGGTGCGCAGTGCGGCTGAGCAAGATTGGCAGCAACTAAAACAACTGGCGAATATTCAAGATGGCGGTTTAGCACCGATCTTCCAAATCTTGCTGGGTGATGTGTGGGCCCGTGAGATGCAAAAACTGGAAGCTTTGTATCAACTGGCCAAACCTTATTTACAACAAGAAGGCGATGCAACGCCAGCCAAACCTTTGGATCTGAATCAGCCCTATCCGGATTTTTGGGTAAAACAAGCTAAGCTGCATTTATTACTGGCCGGCACCGAAACCACCATTAATATGCAAGACATTACCACTCAGCATCAACTCATTAATAATGTGGCTACTCGCTTTAAACTCGATGTATCGGGTTTGCCAAAACTGAACAGCCTGAAGCTCAATGGCGACTTTGCGATTCTGGAGCAGATGATCACCAACCTTAGCTGGCAGCTTGATGATATGGCCTTAGAGAATCTGACGCTAGGTAACGATAAAACCGCTATGACCATCTTGGCCGGGTTATTTAGTGCCACCGGCTCGCTGAAACTGGTCGATGACCAACTGAAACAACAAGCCAAAGTGCTATTGAAAAACGCTAACTTTGATAAAACCGGCAACCGCTATTTAGATCAGCTGGTGTCGCTGTTAAACCAGCAAGGTCAGATCCCACTGGATGTGTTAGCCGAAGGCTTAATTTCTAAACCTGACGTGACTATTCGCTCGTCATTAGATCGGATGTTAGGTGATGCCTTGCTGGGTGAAGCTAAGCAAAAAGTCGCGGCTCTGCAAACGAAACTGCGCAGTGATTTAGATAGCCGCTTACAACAACAATTAGCCGGGCAACAAGAATGGCTCAGTTTATTGCAACAGCAAGAAGGCGATACTAAAGCGCTGGAAGGCAAGTTAGAAGAGCTGTTAAATGCCAAGATGGGTTCCATACAAGATAAACTGCGTAACCGCTTACTGGATAAATTAGGCGGCGGCTAAACCAGCAATAAAGGCTCCCCGATCTGCTGAACACAAAGGCAGCTCGGGGCTTTTACAAAATCCTCTCCCATTGCCTATACTGTTGACTCTTTGTACAAGGAAGACAACAGATGAAACCTTCATTAATGTTTATTGGCAGTTTACTGCTCAGTATTAGCACGCAAGCAGCCGATCTTAGCGGACATTGGCGCGGTGTGTTGCCAACCGCTCCAAACAGCGGCATCACCTTAGCGTTTGAGTTACAAGCAAGTGGCGATAGCTATCAATTATTACTAAAAAGCCCTAATCAAAGCCCAAACACGATCCCGGTGAGTAGTATGCGCTTGCAGGGCAATACCTTAGACTTTACCGTCGATGCCTTAAAAGCGGCTTTCACTGGCACATTTGACGGTGAAACCCTCAGCGGGACCTTTACTCAAGGTCGGCCAATGCCACTGACCTTAAGCCGTTTGACGAAAAGCGACGAAGCACGGTTGGCGCATGAACAACAGCTGTTCGGTGAGTTGCAAATCAATGCCAACGCCAGTTTGCCTTTAGTGTTAAATATCGCGGTAATTACCAACGGTTATCATGTCACCCTCGACAGCCCTAAACAGCAAAGTTATGGTATTCCAGTTGATCAATTCAGTATTAGTGAGCAGCAATTGCGCTTTGGGTCATCCATGATTAATGCCAGCTATCAGGGCACTTGGCAAGATGGCGCGTGGCAAGGCAGCTTTGTACAAGGCCAAGCTATACCGCTTATCCTAAAAAAAAAGCCGGTAACTCAGCCGCTAACACCGACGCTAAGTAAGATGAGTGAATGGCTGAGTGCTGAGTTTGGTCAGCACGGCGTGGCCATCGCTTGGGTGGATGGCCAAGCCGTGCGCTATCAGCTGCATGGGCAAGCCAATGTGGCAAAGCAGCAAGCGGTGAGTCAAAACACAATGTTTGAGATCGGCTCTATTACCAAACCGTTGACAGCATTGGCTATTATCAAACAACTGCAACAAGGCAAGTGGCAGCTAGACACCCCGCTGGCTCAGCAAAGCCCCCTACCCGAGCTCGCCACACATCGCTATAGCCTGGCAGAATTACTGACCCATCGCAGTGGTTTGCCCCGGTTACCCGCTAATTTGCCGCTGGATGATTTGAGCAACCCTTATGCCAGTTATGATGAAGCGGCTCTGAAAGCCGCGCTCGCAAAAACCGAGTTTGCTGAAAAAGCCTTTGGCTATTCCAATTTCGGTTATGGCTTACTGGGCTACTTAGCAGGGCAGCAAGCAAAGATGCCTTATGCCAGCGTGATGCTACAGCAAGTATTGCAGCCATTAGGCATGAAAACGGCGGGGGTGCAAACCGGCAAGCAAAGCTATAAAGACCTTGCTAGCGGCTATGCGATCAGTGCCGACACCGTGCCCAATTGGCAATTCGACAGCTTAGCCGGCGCTGGCGCGGTAGTCGCTTCCATTGAAGATATGGCCACTATGCTGCGCCATATTTTTCAACACCACGCCAAAGATAAGGCACTGCAACAATGGCTAACCGCACTGCCCACCGCCGAGCAACCTGCCATGACGCCAGGCTGGATGCTGACCGAGCAACAGTGGCTTTGGCATAACGGCCAAACAGCCGGTTTCTTCAGCTTAGTGATTTTTGACCTAAAAACCGAAAAAGGCTTGGTTCTACTGACCAATATCGCCATCCCCGTCACCGAACAGGGCTTCGCGCTATTTAACGAATGGCTGGCTCAAGACGCCAAATAACCCTAGCGTTTAACCTAACTCATCCGACCGCACTCAGACACTGGTCAGACCGCACTCAGAGACTGGTTGTACCACACTTAGACACTGGTCTGGCCACGAACAGCGAAGGATTAAGCCACACTGACAGACTGCGGATATCTTAATTAGCCAGTTAGCCGAGCTTTATATGCGCTAGCTAAGTGCAAACTAAACATGTGTAGGAGCAACGATGTTTAATGAATTACCCGGCAAGACAGTGAAGGTATTTTTAAATTGTACCCAGTGGAACGAGTATGCGGTGTCTGGCGTGGTGACTAAATTTGATGATTACTGGCTGTATTTAAAAACTAAAAAAACTGATGAGCGGATCGCGATTGCTGAAATCAAACGCATTTCAATCCAGCGTTAACAAAACCTAGCCCAAGGTTAAATTCTTTGGCCAGACCATACTCAGACACGGCTTTAACCAGACTTTGCGACAGGTCTGACCTTACTCAGAGACAGATCGGACCACACTCAGAGACCGGAGTTAATAATGCAGCATGAAAAGTTACACTATGTTGAATTGCCCGCCGTTGATTTAGCGGCGACAAAGCTGTTTTTTCAGCAGGTTTTTAATTGGAGCTTTGTCGATTATGGGCCCCAGTACACTGCTTTTAGCGATCAGGGATTAGATGGGGGCTTTTTTCAAGCCGACCTCTGTTCGAACACACAGCATGGCGCGGCCTTGCTCATCTTTTATAGTGAACAGCTTGAGCAAACCCTAAAAAAGATTAGCGCAGCCGGTGGCAGTATAGTTAAACCTATTTTTAGCTTTCCTGGTGGCCACCGCTTTCATTTCACTGAGCCTAGCGGCAATGAATTTGCTGTTTGGTCAGATAAATATCAGGAATCATCCTGCCAAGCCATCGCGTAACATCATCGATGTCAAAAGCAGTTTAACTGCGTCTTGTTGCCGCGATATCATGGTCATGCTGAGTTAGCCGTGCGCTCAAACCAAAATCGAAAGTCATGCAGCCAAGCCATCGCCTAATATCATCGATGTCATAAGCGGTTTAACTGCGTCTTGTTGCGGTTATGACATGGTCATGTTGAGTTAGCCGTGCGCTCAGAGCAAAATCTATAGTAATCCAGCAAGATCAGCATCAAAAATCATCTGTGACATTAGCGCTTTAACATCGATGTGTGGTCACTATGCCAAGGTAATCAGGTGTTGTGCTTTGTAAAAGATTAAACTAACTTATGCTACATAATTATTAGCAAAACCAACGCTATTTTTCGGCTCAGCTAAAGCGCATCCCAAAAACCGCTCTGAAAATAAGGATTTATTAATGTATCAAAACAGGCAAGCACTCGCAGTAGGTTCATTGATTATGCTTTTGTTGATTAGCGTGGCCGTTGTTGTTATGTCGTTTTGGGCCTGGCCTAAATACAACTTATATCGCATGGAGATGCAAGGTCGTGCTGCGTTAAAAGAAGCCGAATGGTCAAAACAAATCTTAATTGAAGAAGCTCGAGCGCGAGAAACGGCCGCCTTAATGCAAGCCAATGCCCGAGTAACGCTGGCAGAAGCCGAAGGTAAAGCGGCGGTGGTGAGAGCCAAAGCCGAGGGCCTAGCCGATATTGAACGAGCCAAAGCCGCTGCAGAGTCCAACCGTATTATTGGTGAGTCGCTAAAAGGCAATACAGAATATTTGCGGTATATCTGGATCAAAGGCTTACAGGATGGCAAAGGCGAAAGAATTTATATTCCTACTGAAGCCGGCTTACCGATCCTTGAAGCAGGTAACTTGGCTAAATAAGCTGAAGGCAGCAAAACGAGTCAAAACGTAAACAGGATTTATCGCAAATGGAATTCAATCCCGATTTTAGCCGCTATTCTTATGACGAATTGCTCGAGGTCAAAAAATATATCGACCAAGAGCAATTTCCCGATCGCTATGCCACCGTTTTACATTTACTCGAGCAACATCAGCATAAAGCCATGGCATCGTTAGCCTCAGTACCAATCGAACCTTTGCCAAGTAAAGCGGTGTCTAAATATGCCACTTTTTGGCCGCGCTTTGGTGCAGCGATTATCGATGGTTTGCTGTTTACGTTAATCCTCTATATCGAGAGCCTGTTATTTGGGATTGAATACAGTAACCAAAATACGTTACTGCATGCCTTTAACGGTCTGCAGTTATCAATTTATACCCTAGTGATGCATGGCTATTTTGGTCAAACGCTGGGCAAAATGATCACCAAAGTAAAAGTGCTGGATCATGCCTCTGAGTCGGCCATCTCGTTAAAGCAAGCGCTGCGTCGCGAATCAGTAAACTTGGTGCTCAACATTATCTATATCAGCTTGCTGCTTACGGTTGCGCTATCAATCGTAACCAGTGGCACGATTAGCTCAACCTTAACCGTCGCAATTATGAGTTTTGCTGTTTTCGCTGTAGTGTGGAGTATTTCAGAGTTCGTCACCATGCTCTTTAATCACAAACGTCGCGCGTTACATGACTTTATCGGCAAAACAGTGGTTGTGCGCTGTTAAGCGTTTAGACCAAAAAGGATAACCTCGAATGAAATCAACCCGCGCACTAGTGCCGCTAATCGTGCTTAACTTGGCGTTTATTGCTTTTCATAGCCCTGCCGAACCGCCCGTCGTAACACCACAGGCGGCTCAATCCCTAACGCAGCCAGCGTTTAGCGGGCCCTCTCCTTGGCCTGATATTCTGCAACAACGTATCGCAACCTTATTGCCCAAAGCCATGGATCACACAGGCGTAACACATTGGTTCATTGTTTGCCGTGAAAATGACAACGATCCACTCGCCAAACACGTTGGCTGTGAAAACGCTGGCGGTACTGCGGTGGTGCTGTTCAGTCGCACTCCAACAGGGGTGATGTCGCGTATTTTTTCACCCAGCAGTGAAGCGACCGCCTTAAAAGAGCTACAACGCTTTAATGAAGTGATTGAAGTAGCAAAACAACAAGATGCCATTGCCGCAGCAGCAGCGTGGTTAAAAATACAAAACATTCGTGGAGAATTGGCGGTAAATAGTTTTAGTCAAAACCCACAAGCTGATGGTTTAAGCCACTCACAATATTTAGCGCTTACAGCAGCACTGCAAGGCAGTGAGTTAACTCTCGTTGCCGCAGAGCCTCTCATTTATTACTGGCTTGCTCGTAAATTACCGGCGGAAGTGGCCATAATGGCACAAGCAGCTCGCCTGACATCAGACTGGCAATATGAAGCTTATCAGCAAGTTATCCCCGGGGTTACCACAGATCTAGATATTGCGAATTATTTAAAACAAAAAATGGCAGAGGCCGGTGTGCAAGATGCTTGGGCATCAGATCAAAACCCTGCGGTTAACTCAGGCCCAGACCGTGGTCACTCTCATGCCACTCCTCGCGTGATCCAACCAGGCGATGTTATTCAAATCGATTTTGGTATTCGTGTGTTCGATCATTGGGTGACGGATATTCAGCGCTTTGCTTATGTGCTCAAACCCGGCGAAAATAAAGCGCCAGCAGCCATTCAACATGCTTGGGATAGCGCCTTAGCAGGCGGTAGAGCAGCATTTGCGGCAATGAAGCCGGGGGTTACAGGAAACAGCGTGCATCAAGCGCAACTCGAAGTGATGGCCAAAGCAGGCTCACTGCCCGTCATGTGGAGCACGGGCCATCCGGTAGGCTATGTCGCACATGATACTGGCCCGAATCTGGGCGTGCGCATTGCTTCCGAGCGGCAACTCGACGCTGGCATGACCTTTTCCTATGACGGCTTTTACAGTTGGTATTATCCAGGGAGCGCCCAACAGCAAACAAAAACGATTTCTGTAGAAGAAATGGTGGTGATTACCGATGCAGGCGCACAATTCTTAACAGCGCCACAGCAAGATTTAATCTTAATTGCTGCACCGACAAACTAAAGCCGCAATAGTCGAGGTTTAGCTGCACGCTAGCCCCCTTTAGCCGAAAAGAGGAAAAAACATGGCCGCTTTAGTATCGATTGACCGTTTACGCTTTTTACTTAATCAGTTACACGAGCGGCTATGGGTGCGACCTTTAGCGGTGTGTTTATTGTCGATTGCGGCGGTTTTTATCGCCAAACTGGCCGATGGCACAGCATTGATTAAATGGGTGCCCCATATCAGCATCGACTCGGTGGAGAGCTTATTGTCGATTATGGCCTCTAGTATGTTAGTGATTGCAACGTTTTCGGTCACCTCGATGCTATCCGCCTACAACTCCGCCAGTAACTCGGCTACGCCTCGTGCATTTCGTTTAATGGTCGCCGACGATGTTTCACAAAATGCATTATCAACTTTTGTTGGCGCTTTTATTTTTAGTGTGGTGGCCATCGCGGCGCTAAAAAATAGCTTTTTTGACAAAGCAGGCTTATTTATTTTGTTTGCTCTGACCGTATTCGTATTTGGTTTGGTGATCACTGTCTTTGTCCGCTGGGTTGATCGGATTGCCCGACTGGGGCGGCTGGGCTCTACTATCGAAAAAGTGGAATTGGCCGCCGCCGCGGCTTTAGAGCGCCGCCGCATCTTCCCAACATTGTGTGGTATCCCCACTTCAGTTGACGCCAGCCAAGGCCACCCCGTTTTTGCGAACGAGATTGGCTATGTGCAACATATTGATATGTCTGCCATTCAAGAGTGGGCAGACAAAATGAATGTCCATGTTGAAGTAGCCGCACTACCGGGTACCTTTGCCGCACCGAATCGCGTACTTGCTTATGTGCATCAATTATCTGCAAAGGCCCAAGAACAAGACCACTGCATTGCCAAGGCGTTTCAAATTGGCCGTGAGCGCCTATTTGTCGATGATCCTCGCTTTGGTTTAGTCGTGTTATCGGAGATTGCTGGGCGAGCTCTGTCACCGGGAATTAATGACCCCGGTACAGCCATCAATATCATTGGTGCCTTAGTGCGATTAATCGCCTTGTGGAATAAGCCACTCACCGACGCTGAGCAGCAACAAGCTAAGATTATTTTTCCGCGTGTCGCCGTGCCAGAGCTGACGATGCGCGATCTGTATGATGATGCCTTTACCGCTATCGCGCGCGATGGTGCCGGCACCCTCGAGGTGTCAATTCGCCTACAAAAGGGCTTACAATCATTGTCATTACTGGGCTCAGCGGCAAACCGTGAGGCGGCCGTTTATCATAGCCAGCGTGCGTTCACTCGCGCTGAGCAAGCTTTACTGCACGCTGACGACGTGCAGATCATTAAAGACAGCATCAAGCCAACTTAAAATAAATGAGCCACTCAAGCGCTCTTAATGCACAGCCTGACAATAGCGAATGTTTGTAGCGTAGGGTCAGCCCTTCTTCGCTCATCGGTTACTCACAAAAATATTATTTAACGCCCAACGCAGCATTATTCTTGAGAATAGCTCATAATAACAGTAAGGCATAACAGCATATTTTAGTGAGGCAAAGGTTTCTGAACACTGCACACCAAACCTAGCGTACGGATACAGCTTAGCCAGATAATGGCGCCCCCATTGGCAGTGCAATAAAACTAAAGATAGCTTGTAAAACGGTATGACAGTATGAATAAAAAATTTAAGAGGTTGATGTTATGAAGACTATCGCAACAATGATTTTACTGACGGGTTTAGTGAGTCTGACTGGTTGTGCCACGAAGGCGCCCACTTTTGGCGAACGGATTTTAGCCGAAGGTGAATCGCAAATTGCTATCTCAAAAATGTGGGAACAAGGCAAAAAAGACACGCGTGAAGGTGAAGACTTGCTTAAAGAAGGCAAAAAGTTAGTTGCAAAGGGCAAAGACTATAGCCGTAAGGGCGAGAAGTTATTCGCCAATGGCAACACAGATTTACAAGTAAACCGCCAAGCATTCAAAACGCTCGCGCTCAGTGCAAACAACCTTAACACTAGCAAAGCCGCCAGTGACATGGTTAGTAGACTAGAAAAATTGGCTGAGGCTTGGGAAGAAGCGGAAGAAGAGATTGAAGAAGGTAACGAGCTGATCAAACGCGGTAAAAGCGCTCAAGAAGAAGGTGAGTCGGCCATCAAAAAAGGGCAGCAGTTAATTACCGATGGTAAAAATAAAATTGTAGAAGCAGAAGAACGTTACAAACAAAATAGTAAATAAACACGGTTTGCTAACCGCTTCGCTGTGCACAACAGCGAAGCTGGCAAGCCCAAGCTAAATTAAGCTTCGTCGTCTTCGTCAAACTCTTCATCGAACGCTTCGTCATCGTCACCTTCAAAGTAGGTGCCCCAGCCGTCATATTCAACCTGATGTTTTTTCGCTAAGGCTTCCAATTTAATGGCATCTGCCGTGATCGCGGCTTCATCTAAAGCTTGCTCACAGATGGCATCGAAGACCCAAGCATTGGCGCCATCTTCAAACTCAACTTCTTCGGCATCGGTCACTTCATAACCTAGCTTAAATAGCTCAACCGCCAGTTTTTCAAGTTTATTAAAGTCTTTATCATAAAAATGATGTTCCACGGTATACAGTGCATCCGGATCGCTACCATCTTCTAATAAGGCACTGATGGTTTCTGCGGTAAATTCTTGCCAGTTTTCCATAAAGATTACTCAGTTATTTTTTCTGTTGCGCAGTGTAGTCGTTAGCCAGCTCGGCATCAAGCGCGCTAATTTGATCTGCCATTTGCTGGCGAACATTTCGGGCAAACTGGCGTAAATTATCATCTTTAGTCAGCACCACCGGCGCATTCATTTGGATAATCACTTTACCGTTGCGCCAGCGGTTTAATTTAAACTGGTTATGCGTAGAGCTCATACATACCGGCACTAAAGGTACATTCGCTTCTAAAGCTATGTGAAAAGCGCCCATCTTAAACGGCAGCAGCCCCCGACCATAACTGCGGGTGCCTTCGGGAAACATCCATACCGAGATTTTTTGATTGGCGATACGCTCTGCGGCAAACAACATGGTGTTGAGCGCTTTAGCTTTGTTATCACGGTCAATTAAGAAGTTACCGCTAAGCCAATATAATTGGCCAAAGAATGGAATAAATTTCAGGCTTTTCTTACCAATGGTTACGGTGCGCGGTAGCACTGAACCACTGATAGTAAATAAATCGAGGTTATTTTGGTGATTAGCAATAAACACGTATGGCTCGCCTGGTACAATCGCCGGATCGTAACGGATCTCTACGTCAATGCCGAGGATCCACGATACCTTGCCGTACCATTTGCTAAACAATGCCACATTGTTAGGATGAAAAGGGCGGAATAAACAAACCAGTAATCCCGCCAAGGTGCTGCCAATAAAAAACAGCACTAATAACACTATACGCAATACAGCAACCACATCAGGCCCCTTGCCAACTCACACCACAATCAGATCAGGGCCTAGTATAACGTTATTCGCTCGGGCTGCTGGTTTGATCACTAAGGCCATTGACAATTATTTCATCAATGCGCTGTAAACCGCGTGGCAGCTTATTACCACGTCGACCGCGTTCACCATGATAGTGCTGTAAGTCATCAACTTTCAGGCTAAGTTTACGCTTACCGGCCACTAAGGTGACACTGCCATCAGCCGGTACTACGGCTAACAAACTGACAAACTCTTCTCGACTGGCTGAACGTGCCGACGGGATCGACATCAGCTTATTACCTTTACCTTTACTGAGCTTCGGTAACTCGGCCACAGGGAACACCAGCATACGGCCTTCGTTTGAAATACACAGCAGTAAATCGGTATCGGGGTTGCCAACCGGTAACGGTGGCAATACTTTTGCCGCCGTCGGTAAACTGAGCAGCGCTTTACCGGCTTTATTGCGACTGAGTAAGTCATTAAATTCCGCCACAAAACCATAGCCCGCATCAGAAGCGAGCAGTAATGTTTGTTTTTCATCAGCAATTAACACGTGCTCAACGGTTTCGCCGGCAACAATGCCGAAACGGCCGCTTAATGGCTCACCTTGGCCACGAGCCGAGGGTAATTCATGTGCTTCGGTGGCAAAACTGCGCCCCGAAGAATCTAAAAACACCGCTTGTTGATTCGAGCGGCCTTTCGCCAAGGCTTTAAATGCATCACCGGCTTTATAACTGAGGGCGTTGCCATCCACATCATGCCCCTTGGCACAGCGCACCCAGCCTTTTTCAGATAACACCACGGTAACCGCTTCGCTTGGCAATAATTCTTTTTCGCTTAAGGCTTTAGCTTCTTCACGCTGCACGATAGGGCTGCGGCGATCATCACCGTATTTTTGTGCATCGGCCATCAGCTCATCGCGCACGAGCTTAGTCAGCTTTTTCTCAGAGCCTAAAATAGCCTGCAGCTTATCGCGCTCTTTGCTCAGCTCATCCTGCTCGCCCCGGATCTTCATTTCTTCTAGCTTGGCAAGGTGGCGCAATTTCAGCTCTAAAATCGCTTCAGCTTGGCGCTCTGTTACCCCAAAAAAGGCGATCAACTCAGGCTTAGGTTCGTCATACGTTCGAATAATGCGGATCACATCGTCGATGTTTAAAAAGGCAATTAACAAACCTTCTAATACATGCAAACGGTCTAACACTTTATCTAAGCGGAACTGCAAACGCCGACGCACGGTGTCACGGCGAAAGCTCAGCCACTCGGTTAAGATTTCCAGTAAATTGCGCACCCGTGGCCGGTGATCTAAACCTAAAATATTCAGGTTAACCCGATAGCTACGCTCTAAGTCAGTGGTGGCAAACAAGTGCTGCATTAACTGCTCCACATCAATACGATTAGAGCGTGGCACAATCACAATGCGGGTGGGGTTTTCGTGATCCGATTCATCACGTAAATCTGACACCATTGGCAGCTTTTTTGCCTGCATTTGCGCCGCAATTTGCTCCAGTACCTTCGAGCCCGACGTTTGATGCGGCAGCGCCGTTATCACAATATCGCCCTCTTCTTGCAGATACACCGCACGCATTTTAATGCTACCGCGGCCTGTCGCGTATACCGCAGCAATATCTTCGATAGAAGAGATAATTTCGGCATCGGTTGGATAATCTGGGCCTTTCACATGTTGTAATAAATCGGCTAATTCAGCTTTCGGATTATCCAAGATCTCAGCACACGCATTGGCAATTTCACGCACGTTATGCGGTGGAATATCCGTGGCCATGCCTACTGCAATACCGGTGATACCATTAAGTAAAATATGCGGTAAACGAGCCGGTAACACCTTGGGCTCTTCGAGGGTGCCGTCAAAATTTGGGATCCAATCGGCGGTACCTGAGCCTAACTCAGATAACAAGACTTCGCTAAAGCGCGATAATTTGGCTTCGGTATAACGCATTGCCGCGAAAGACTTTGGATCGTCCGGCGCACCCCAGTTTCCTTGGCCGTCAACCAACGGATAACGATATGAAAAGGGTTGGGCCATCAATACCATGGCTTCATAACACGCGGAATCACCGTGCGGATGAAACTTACCTAACACATCACCGACAGTACGCGCCGATTTTTTATATTTCGCCAGATGCGACAGGCCTAATTCGGACATGGCATAGACGATGCGACGTTGCACCGGTTTTAACCCATCACCGATATGCGGTAAGGCCCGGTCCATAATCACGTACATGGAGTAATTTAAATAGGCTTCTTCGGTAAAGCGGCGCAGTGGCAGCTGTTCGGTGCCATCGGCGGAAAGTACGGTTTCTGTCATGCCTGATCCTGTCGTGTTGGCGAGCTGGGTGTGGCCTTCGCTGAACGGGTGCGGCGCAGTAATAACACCACCACCAGTATGAATAGCCCTAGGGTCGCGGCCATGCCCAGCCATAACCATTGCATTACTCTATTACGTTCAACTTCTGCTAAGCGTAACGCGTTTAATTGGTATTCTTGCTCTAACATATTTTGCTGAACTTGCTCGCGCTCGGCTTCAAAACTCAAGCGCATTTTTGCAATTTCTAACTCGTTTTCTTTATCTCGGAATTGCTGAAAACCACGAACAAAAAGCCGCATAGTTTGAAAAGCACGTTCATATTGCCCTTGATCCGCTAACAATTCCGCTTTGAGTAATTGAAACGATAACAGCATATTACCCGAACCACTGTTCTCTGCCGTTTGCATATATTGCTCGGCCAGCAATAATTGCTGCATGGCTTGGGTGTTTTGCTGCAAGTTTTGATAAATCAGGGCTTTTTCATAATGATGACTGGCTAAATAATAGTCGGAATGAATAACCGCCAAATACTCTTCGGCTTTTTCCATATAATTTAACGCCACTTGCGGTTTGTCCATTTCATTACTGGTTATCGCCAAACCGTTGTAAGCGTAATACAAATTCAGTACATCTTGCTCTTTTAAGGCCGATTGCAACATCCGCTCGAAGCTTTGTAGCGCTAACTCAAAGTCTTCTAAATAGCTGTAATTGCGAGCCAAATTATACAGTACCGTCACGCGGTTTTTATGCCAGCCTAACTCTTCATACAACACTAAGGCTTGCTCTAGGAACTCTTGCGCGTCTTGCTCATACGACAAGTTAGAGTACAACAAGCCCAGCTGTGCATTTACTTCGGCTAAGAGCTCTTTATCTTTTAATTGCGTCGCTCGCGCATAGGTATCTTGTAAGTTTTGTAACGCTTGATGCGTACGATTTTGTAACGAATCAACCGCCGAAATATTAATCAGCCCACGTAAACGCAGCCTTTCATTTTCGACAGCCATTGCCGTCGCCACGCCTTTTTGATACCACTTCATCGCATCGGCTAAGGCTAATTTCATTTCAAAAGCAAAGCCCAGCTCATAACTGAGCTCGGCATATAAACTGCTCGGGTTATCTTTGAGTAGCGCAATACCCTGCTCTGCCACCGCTTGCTGCTCTTGAAAACGACCTAAATGACTTAAAATGGTGGCTTGATGATTTAACCAATAAGCCTGAGCCACTGCGCTTAAGTGAGCAAACTGCGCCTGATTAGCCGTTAAAATCTCGAGCATTTGTTCTGGCGCACGATTTTTTTCTGCAGCAACTTGCTGCAGCCACTCAGGCACATCATCAGGTAACGACTCAGCATCGCCGAAACTAACCCAACACCACAGAAGAATGACCAGCAGTTTTTTCACAGGTAACTCCATAAATGCTTTAGCCGTGCCTAGATTAAGCGATGATGGCTCTATCACCTTTTAATTCCAGCCAATCACGCCGATCGGTAGCACGTTTTTTCGCCAACAGCATATCCATCAATTCCATCGTTTGCGCCGCGTCGTCTATAGTCAGTTGTACTAGACGCCGGGTGTTCGGATCCATTGTCGTTTCACGCAGTTGCAGCGGGTTCATTTCACCTAAGCCTTTAAAACGTTGCACATTAACTTTGCCGCGTTTCTTTTCCGCTTCGATACGATCGAGAATACCATTTTTCTCTTCTTCATCAAGCGCATAGTACACATCTTTGCCAATGTCTATTCGATACAATGGCGGCATGGCAACATAAACATGGCCCTGCTCAACTAGATGGCGGAAATGCCGCATAAACAAAGCACACAGCAAGGTGGCAATGTGCAGACCATCCGAGTCGGCATCTGCTAGGATACATACCTTGCCATAACGCAAACTGGATAAGTCTAACGAATCAGGATCGATACCAATGGCCACGGAGATATCATGAACTTCTTGTGAAGCCAAGATTTGCCCAGATTCTACTTCCCAGGTATTTAAAATTTTACCGCGCAGTGGCATTACGGCTTGAAACTCCCGATCTCGCGCTTGTTTAGCCGAGCCACCCGCCGAGTCACCCTCGACTAAAAAGAGTTCGGTGCGGGCTAAGTCTTGTGCCGAGCAATCGGCTAACTTACCGGGTAAAGCGGGCCCTGACGTCACTTTTTTACGAATGACTTTTTTCGCAGCCCGTAGCCGCTTTTGGGCATTGTTAATACAAAAATCGGCTAAGGCTAAAGCCACATCGGTTTGCTCGTTTAACCACAAGCTAAAGGCATCTTTGACAATACCACTGACAAAAGCCGCCGATTGCCGTGACGATAAACGCTCTTTTGTTTGGCCAGCAAACTGCGGATCTTGCATTTTCAATGACATCACGTAAGCGCAGCGATCCCAGACATCTTCCGCTGATAGCTTTATGCCTCGTGGCAACAAATTGCGGTATTCGCAGAAGTCTCGCATGGCTTCTAACAACCCCTGGCGCAAGCCATTAACGTGCGTACCGCCCATCGCCGTTGGAATTAAATTCACATAGCTTTCGGTGGTTAGCTCCCCCCCTTCCGGCAGCCATAATAACGCCCACTCTACCGCTTCGGTACTGGCGGTAAATTGCCCGACAAACGGCTGCTCAGGTAAGGCAATAAAATGCTGTACGGCTTCGGCGAGATAGTCGCGAATACCGGCTTCATAACACCATTGATATTGTTGCTGGTTAACTTTGTCATCAAACTTTACGGTTAAACCAGGGCACAATACGGCCTTGGCTTTTAATACATGTAACAAACGACTCACTGAAAACTTGGGCGAATCAAAATAAGAGGCGGTGGGCCAAAACCGAACGCGTGTACCGGTATTGCGCTTACCTACGGTGCCACTAACGGCTAACTCTGCCACCTTGTTACCATGTTCAAAGGCGATATCGTAAACCTGACCATCGCGGCGAATACTCACATCCACTCGGCTCGATAAGGCGTTAACAACAGAAATACCAACACCGTGTAAACCACCGGAGAATTGGTAGTTTTTGTTAGAGAATTTGCCACCCGCATGCAGCCGGCACATAATCAATTCTACGCCCGACACCCCTTCTTCAGGGTGAATATCCACCGGCATGCCTCGACCATTATCGATAACTTCAATCGATTGATCATCATGCAAAATCACCTGCACTAAATCGGCGTGGCCGGCTAACGCCTCATCCACGCTGTTATCAATCACTTCTTGCGCTAAATGATTTGGCCGAGTGGTGTCGGTATACATACCTGGACGGCGCTGCACCGGCTCTAAACCGGTGAGAACCTCAATCGATTCGGCATTATAAAGTTGTTCAGTCATACTGTAATTTGGCTTCCCGTTTCCTGAGGTTGCAGACAAAAATCGGCAATGTGTGGCAGATAATCTTGATAACCAACAAAGCTATGATCACCACCTGTAACTAGCTGAACCTGTGCGCCCTGATAATAATCCACGGCCAAACGATAATCTAACACCTCATCACCGCTTTGCAAAAGGACTAAATAGCGACTGGGCTGTTGCAACTGCATCGGCATCAAGGCTTCGAGCTGTTGCATATGCTGCGCTTGTACCTGATAACGCTGTTGTAACACCGGGTGTTCGTACTCACCCAAAAATTGGTTTAATACCCGATGCGGTGCCACAGCCGGGTTGATCACGCAGGCGCGACAGCCGATACGCTCGGCCAGTACCGTGGCTAAAAACCCACCCAGCGAGCTGCCAATAATGGCTGTTGGCGGTTGCACTATGGCTTGCTCTAATACCTGCATCGCCGCATCGGGCGTGTAAGGTAAATCTAGCGCTTGAAAATGCACATTCGGTAATGCCGCAAAGTAAGCTTGGGTTTGCACCGCCTTGGTCGAAAGACTGGAACTGGCAAAACCGTGTAAATATAAAATTCGTTGCATTAAAGCCTCTTAAACTGCCAACTGACCTGACCTGCCGCAGCAAAATACCATTCGCACCATTGTGGTCCGGCATTAACGGTTTGCCAGTCATCGCTTGCTAAAAACTGCACCGAACTGGCTGGGCAACCCACAATATCAATGCCCTGCGCCACCTTGTGGTAGGCCAGATGCGCATGACCATGCGCCAGCCCTTTAATTTTGGGTTCGCGCAGTAACCAGGGCCAAAAGGTCTGTTGATCGCGCAAACCATGTTTATCGATAAAACAGCCCAATGGCTGAGGGTGGTGATGACAAAACAACCAAAACTGTTTGGCCTGACTTTTTGCAAACTGCTGGGCTAAAGCGCTTTGCCGATCCTCGGCAAACTCACCGGCAGGTGTCGCGCCCTTGGTATTTAACAAAAACAGCTGCCACTCGCCTAAGCTTAAACTTTCTGCCCTTTGAAACGGTGGCTGTTGTTGCAGCTGAGCTAACATAGCCAAATCATCATGATTACCGGGTAATACGAACACAGGGCAGCTTAGCTCTTGGCAAAGTTGTGCCAATAATTGATAACTGCCCAAGGTGTGATCTTGGGTGAGATCGCCGGTTAAAATGAGTGCGTCGGGTGGCGACAGTTGTAATTGCGCTAAAATCGCTTGTAAGTGCACCGCCGGTTGGCAATCACGATATATGCCATCGTGTTCTGCCAATAAATGACAATCGGTAATTTGCACTAAACGATAGGCCGCTTTTGCTGGGAAGACATAGTTGAGCATTAACCTGACACCGCCGAATGCTGCCGAGTACCGCGCCGCGCACATAAGTTTAACCAATCGCGCAGTAACATATTAATTTGTCGTTTTTCATCAGGCTGCGACATGGTGGCATTCGGATAAGGATACACACCAATAAAACGCCATTGCTGCTGCGCTCGCACCACTTCGGCTAACCGCGCATCATGGTACAGCTGCACATCAAAACTGGGTTGAAAATAAACATGATCGGCACTGCTCAACTCTATTTTCACCCGCGTGGTAAAGCGCGCAACCTCAAGTACCGTTATGCAATAAATATCCTGCTCACCCAGCGCGATAAATAATTGCTCGCCAAGTTGCGGCGTTTCGGGCAATAACGGCAGCAGTGCGGCATAGTTGCGTTCACACAAACTTAAAAAGTCGGGTAACTGCGGTACATAAACCGATTTATGCAAGGCGTTCACCCCAGCGTTGCTGCACATCGCTTAAATGCAGCGCTAACCATTGTAAGCCAATCACTGTCGCAGCATTGTTAATGTGCCCTGTCGCTAATAATTGCATGGCCGTTTGCCGTGGCATAACGTGCATTTTAATGTCCTCATGTTCAGCATCGAGCCCAAATAAACCGCCAGTAACGGGTTGTGTTAACCGGGCTAAATACAAATGGATTTTCTCTGTGGTGCCACCGGGGCTCGAAAAATAATTTAACATTGGCCAAAGCTCGCTTAAGGTTAAGCCCGCTTCTTCTTTCGCTTCACGAATAGCGGTTTGCTCTGCCGTTTGGCCGTCGTCAATCATTCCAGCAATAGATTCCAGTAACCACGGGCTTTGACCTTGATCGACCACGCCCACGCGGAACTGCTCAACCAACACCACTTCATCGGTTTGTGGATTATAAGGTAAGACTATCACAGCCTGTCCGCGCTCGAAAACTTCTCTAGTCATGGGCTGGCTCCAACCGCCTGCAAACAGCTTATGTCGCAGTTGCCAACGCTCAATCCGAAAAAAGCCCTGAAAAACCGTGGTTTTGTCGAGAATTTCCAGATCTTCTGCTTGAAAAGAAGGATACTGTTCTATCTTGAATTGCGACATGGTTGCCCTCACATTTTGTTACACTCTACCGGGTAACTTTACGGTTTAAACGTTACCTAGTTTACTTTAACAGGTTATCATTTGGGCAGTTTCCTTATTCAGCCAGGATTTATTACATGAAAAAGACGTTATTAAGCACTCTAGTGCTGTCATCGCTGAGTTTTTTTAGCCTACAACTACAGGCTGATGACTTAAAAGCGGTGTATCAGCTTGCTACCCAAAAGGATCCGGTTGTGCAACGTGCTGCCGCTAACCGCGATGCCGCTACCGCGCGTATTGATATCTCTAAAGCCCGTTTACTGCCTAGCGTTAGCTTTGGCGCTGAAATTGGTCGTTCTTCTAACGATGATTTACGCTTCGGTGGCAGTAACAGCATCGGTGCCAGCGTTACCGCGCGGCAAAGCCTGTTTGATTGGTTTGATTGGCAAAGTTTGCCACGCGCAGAAAAAGTGGCGCTGCAAAGCCAAACCATTTACAACGCTGAAGTGCAAGGCCTGATCTTACGCGTAACGTCAGCTTATTTTGACGTGTTAAAAGCCAAAGATAACTTAACGTTCGTGGCTGCAGAAAAACGCTCTGTAGAACGCCAGTTAGAGCAAACCAAACAACGTTTTGCGGTAGGCTTAACGGCGATCACCGATGTGCATGAAGCTCAAGCTCAATATGACAGCGTGGTTGCGCGTGAAATCAGCAGTGAAAACAACCTAGAAAATGCCCGTGAAGCCCTGCGCGAAATCACGGGTCAGTATCATGCTGAAGTAGCCATGTTAAATACCGACAAATTTTCTACCTCACGGCCGCAGCCTGCTGCAGCCAATGAGTGGGTTGGCATTGCTGAGCAAAACAACTTGGTCTTACAAGCCCAGCGCATTTCGTTAGATGTGGCTGAAATTGATATTGATTTAGCGAAAGCGGGTCATTTACCCACCGTTGATGCGATTGCCAATTTAGGTGTATCTAAAACATCAGGCTTTGATCGCTTTGACAACAGCTCAATCAGCATTAGCCTTTCTGTACCGATTTACAGCGGCGGTGCTATTGATGCAAACGTGCGTGTGGCACAAGCTAGCTATGTTGAAGTCAGCCAAGCTTTAGAACAAAGCTATCGCTCTGTGGTTCGACAAGTGCGTAGCTCATTTAACGATGTCAATTCGCAAATGTCTGTGATCCGTGCTTTAGAACAAGCGGTTATTTCAGCACAAAGCGCCTTACAAGCAACCGAAGCCGGTTTTGAAGTGGGTACCCGAACTATCGTTGATGTCTTACTCAGCACCCGTAACTTGTTTGATGCACAACGTAACCTATCAGGTGCGCGTTATGATTACATCCTAGCGCAGTTACAGCTCAAACAAGCTGCCGGTAACTTAACAGAAGAAGACCTGTTAGCCATTAACAACGCACTGACGATGTAAATCTGTTGAGGTATACCGCGCGTCGGTATACCTCGTCTTTTCGTATGCTCCTACCAGTTTCACCTTTCCTGCTGCGATTTTTTCGATACAATACCGACAGTTTGTTTTTTTCGGATATCAATTTTGGTTAAGTCTCCTCAGTTTAGTTGGCGTTTTTTATTGCCGCGTTATTGGCTGTTATGGATCGGTGTCGGCTTAATGTACCTTATCAGCTGGTTACCCTACCGTGTGCTGATGACCCTAGGCGCAGCCTTAGGAAAGTTATTATTTAAAGCCTTAAAATCCCGTCAAAAAATTGCTAGACGAAATCTCGAGCTTTGTTTTCCAGAGAAAAGCGCGGCTGAGCGTGAAGCCTTGTTATGGCGCAATGCCGAAGAAAGCGGCAAAGCCATGTTTGAAACAGTAATTGGCTGGTGGTGGCCGGATTGGCGGGTTCGTCGCTTAGCACATATTACCGGTTACGAGCATATCCAGCAGGCGGTCGCCAGCGGCAAGGGTATTTTATTGCTGGCGGGGCATTTTCTACACTTAGAGGCGGCTGGGCGAGTGATTGGCTTAACCCACCCCAGTATTGGTTTTTATCGTCCGAACAATAATCCGCTAATGGATTATCTGCAGTACCACGGTCGCATCCGCAGCAATAAATATATGATTGGCAAGCGGGATGTCAAAGGCTTGATCCAAGCGCTAAATCAGCAAGAAGTGTGTTTTTATCTTCCTGATCAAGATTACGGCCGCAGTCGGGCTGAGTTTGTTCCTTTTTTTGCGGTGGCAGATACCGCCACCACCACCGGCACCTTACTTTTTGCCAATGCGGCAAACTGCGTGGTGATCCCGATCTATACTTATCGTTTACCTGATTATCGCGGCTATCAAATTGATATACTGCCGGCGTTTGATCATTTTCCCAGTGGCGATGATCGCGCCGATGTAACCCGCGTTAATCAGTGGGTTGAGCAAGCCGTATTAAAAAACCCCGAACAGTATATGTGGCTGCATCGGCGGTTTAAAACCCGACCGGATGCTGAAGCACCGTCATTATATGACTAGGACGTTATAACCCATGAAGATTTTATTACAGCTGCTAGTGGGGATCTTGGTCATTGGCCTAGTGTTTTTGCTCGTCACTAAACCTGAGCTATTGTTTGATCCAACTAAAAAGAATGCCGCCGCCGAGGGCTTTAGCCGTTTTTATTCGGATTATCGCACCAGCCTGCAAAAAACCCGCGATGCCAGCGATTTTATTATTACCATTCCGGATACGAGCGATGAATTGGTCTTGCGTTTACGTCGACGCGAATTGCAAGTAGCCGCACCGGCGGCCGCAACCTGGCGTGGCCAACAGATCCGTCGGCGTTTTGAAGCCGGAAAAACCATTAAGCAGGTGTTGCAAGATTATGCTGATCAAGAGCAAATGCAGCTATTTTGGGCGTTACCGCGCGACTACGTTGTCAAAGAGTACTTTGTCACAAACGGCAGCTTAGTCGAAGCATTACAGGAAATGACGGTGACCATCAGCCCGGATTTTAAGCAGCCTATTTTTGGCTTTTTTTGTCCTAATGCCCGGGCTTTAGTGGTGACCTATTTAACCGATCCGTTTTTCCAACAAAACTGTGTAGCGACCGGCCCTAACCCTTACCAGCTTTAAGCTGTTGGCGCATTGGCAAACCAATGCTGCCAACTTTGCTGTACCTGCGCGCGATGCTGCGCCAAGCCGCTATCTACATTCACCGTAGCAGGCGCAAGTGTATGCCGATGCCCTGCGCCACGTAATACCTGATACGCCTCGGCTAAAGCCGTGGCTTCCGCTTCTGGCAGTAAACCACTGGCCGCCGCGGCCGCTAAGATACGAATATTATCGGTGAATTCAAACAGCGCCGGATAGTCTTTACTATAAGCTAACACCAAATACTGGCTGAGAAATTCCAGATCAACAATACCGCCAACACTGTGTTTTACATCATTCGTCGCGACACCATGATGCTCACGCAACTTAGCACGCATCTGCAGCACATCTTGGGTTAATTGCGCAGGATCGCGCGCTAAAGTTAAAATGTGTTGCCGGATCTGGCTGAATTGGGATCGCAGATCCGCCGAGCCTAAGATCATCCGCGCCCGGACTAAAGCTTGGTGCTCCCACGTCCAGGCATCCTGCTGTAAATACTGCTGATAGGTGTCGATATGAATAGCTAACAAGCCAGAATTACCGGAAGGCCTTAAGCGCGTATCAATCTCGTACAGCACGCCACTGTTGGTGCGCGTGGTACTTAAATGTAGAATGCGCTGCACAAGTTTTAAGTAAAATTGCAACGAATCGATGCTACGATCGCCGGAGGTGCCTTCTTGGCTGCGGCATTGATGCAAGAATACCAGATCAAGATCCGAGCCATAACCCAGCTCTAAACCGCCGAGCTTACCATAGCCAATCACCGCAAAACCTTTATCCTGATCGCTGGCTCCCGCCGGTAAACCATAACGAGCCACCATTTGTTGCCACGCTAAATTCACCAGCTGTTCAACAATCACTTCGGCTAACCAGGTTAAGTGATCGCTCACTTTCATCAAGGGCAAAGCCCCCGAAATATCAGCTGCGGCAATACGTAGCTGCTGTGCCTGTTTAAATTGTCGCAAGGTTTCCATTAATAACTCTAAGTCATCTTCCGGCACCCGCAATAAATATAAGCGTAAGCGATCACGATAGTCATCAATGGTGGCCACCTGATACAACTGGCTCGGATCAATCAATTCGTCCAGCAGCATCGGATAACGGGCCAGTTGCTCGGCCAGCCAACCGCTTTGCGAGCAAAGCAGCACCAACTGCTGCATCGCAGGCGGATTTTCAAAAAGTAATTCTAAATAGGCGGTGCGGGTGACGATTTTACTAAATACACCAAGGATCCGACTTAAAATGGTATTAGAAGCCTGTTGATGCTGTAACCAATGCAACAGTTGTGGCATCAGCTTGGCTAAATATTCACGGCCACGCGGGCCCACTGAGCGGCGTTGACAATCTAATTTAAACTGCTGTAATTGTTCGAGCAGTGCGGTTGCCTCAGCCATATCTAACCAATCAACTTGCTCGGCTAAGTCCGGGCCCACACTGTCACTGTCCCACAATAAGCGCCCAAGGCTTAACTCTTGCGATTCCAAGTTTTCTTCTGGCTCAATCACCAATTTAAAATACTGATGAATACGCTGCATAGCCGCTTCAATGTCTGCCTGCAAACTGGCCCAATCGGTTCGCCCTAAACACGCTAATAACTGCTGTTGACCCATCGCCTCGGCCGGTAAGGTTTGTGTTTGTTTATCGTCAATACCTTGCAGGCCTTGTTCTACTTGACGCAGCCACAGATAGTCTTGCTGCAAAACGGCAGCATGCTCGGCACTCAGCAACTCGTGCTCTTGCAGTAAAGGCAACACCTTTAACAGCGATTGTTGCTGTAATTGTGGAATACGCCCACCACGAATTAACTGCAAGGTTTGCACAATAAATTCCACTTCGCGGATCCCGCCTGCGCCAAGCTTAATGTTATCGCGCCGATTGCGCCGACGATTCTCTTGTTCAATTAACTGTTTCATCCGCCGCAGCGATTCAATCGCGGAGAAGTCGATATAACGCCGATAAATAAAGGGTTTTAATAAGGCTTGTAACTCAGGCGCGTAACGCTTATCGGGGTTAAGTACGCGCGCTTTTAACATGGCGTAACGTTCCCATTCACGCCCTTGTTCTTGATAGTAATCTTCCAGCGCTGCAAAACTGAGTACCAGCGGCCCGCTATCGCCAAAAGGCCGCAAACGCATATCCACACGATAGCAAAACCCATCAGCCGTCACCTGATGTAAGGCGGCAATCAGCTTTTGCCCGACCTTAGTGAAAAACTGTTGATGCTCTAACGGCCGACGGCCGCCCACCGTTTCGCCGTTACTGGGATAAGTAAATATCAAATCGATATCAGATGAAAAGTTCAGCTCACCACCACCCAACTTACCCATGCCTAAGATCAGTAACGGCATGGGCTCGCCCTGTTCATCTAAAGGCTGACCACTACTGAGGCTTTGCTGCTGATAAGCCCATTGATAGGCGCTGTTAATCAAGGTATTCGCTAATTGCGATACCGACGTCAGGCTGGCGGCAATCGGTTGTAATTCAAAAATATCCGCCGCCATAATCAAGCATAAACTGGCATTTCGATAACGACGTAACGCAGAAAATACGTCGCTTTCAGCCGTTGAAGTGATGGCAGTTAAGGGATCATAAAAACCAGCGGCTAAATGCTGCTGTAAACGTTCATTATCACAACAGAGCGCCAGCAACTGCGGCTGTTGCCTGAGCGTGCGGCCAATAAAAGTACTAGACTGTAACAGACGAGTAAGCTTAGCCAACGTGGCCGCGTCCAATTGCGGTGATAAGGCTTCAAAATCGGCTTGCCAATAGCTACCCTGCGCCTGTGATGCGGTCATGTTGTACTCCTTTGCTTAAACGTCTTGTAACAGTAAAGCGGATACCTTTAATAACAGCAGATGATACGCCTGACTGTTAAAGACTAAAGCACCGCTTTCTGCCAACTCTCTGGCCGCAGTGCGGGCCTGACTGGACAAGAGTTGTTGCCCTTCATCGGTTAATTGATGTGCAAGTTGCTGTAACGCGTCTTCGACCTCGCTCAACAAATCAGGCGCTAACTCTTGCAAATAGCAGTTTTCTAATTGCTGTAAACGCTGCAAATACACCAGTAGCGGTTGTGCAGCTTGTTGGGCAGCTAACGGCTTGGGTCTGGCAGTGGTTTTGTTATGGAACAGTTGATAACCGCGGGCGGCTTTACTAAGCCAACCGGTGCGCAATGGCAAGGCTTTTAATAAGAATTCGGCCAGTTCAAACAAGGCTTGTGGCCGCCCTGAAAGTAACTCCAGCTCCATTTCCGAAATCGCTTGGCGCCGCTCCCCGGCTCGCACTTCGCCATTATCGTAGACCACTTCAATTTCAGCATCCGGCAGTTGTACCACCCAGCTACTGCGCTGAAAGTCAGTACGAAATAGCTCAACCAGCTGTGTTTGCAGTGCGCTAATATCTGTGTCTGCGGGCCACACTTCAGCAGGAAACTGGTCAAGCTGCGGTATCACGCCGTGACAAGGTACATTGTATTCTGGGCGAATTTGCAAGGCGCCATGTTGTTGCCCCGCTAGCTTTAAGGTTTGCTCAAAACGCCCTAACTTTAAGCGCGAGCGCAATCCCATATCATGTTGCCGAAACCAATGCTCTGCCGTATCAAAGTAGGCATTTAACAGTGATTGCGGTTCAGTTGTACGTAAAATGGGATAAAGCTGTAACAGATCCGGCAGTAACGCGGCATCTGCAGCACTGATTAAATACTTAAGTTCAAGTTCCAGACTCATTACCACTCTCCGACAGCGAACTGGCCTTACGGCTATTAGTCCTTGTCAATTGCCACACAACTGCCTATCATCGCCGATATTGTTATATGACATCTGTTTTAAATTAAGTCTCAGGATACCTATGTTTAGATTATTTCGCAGCTCTGTTCGTTCGTTATTTTTACTCAGTCTTTTGCTATGCGGGTTACCGGCACAAAGCCAAACTGAGCAAAAACCGGCTTTTATCAGCGATGCCTTAGTGGTGTACTTGCACTCTGGGCCGGGTAATCAATATCGTATCGTCGGCACGTTAGCGGCCGGTAGCAGCGTGGTATTCCTGTCTGAAGACAATGATTATGCGCAAATTCAGTATGAAGAAGATAAAACCGCTTGGTTGCCAAAAGAGCATCTGACGTTTACGCCCGGTTTAAATGCCCAACTGAGTGAATTAACGGCCACTTTTCAAGAGCAAAGCTCGCGCTTAAATAGCCTTGAGCAAGGTGCCAGCCAACTGCAAGCCACTTTAGATCAAGTGACACTCGAGCGTGATTTAGCCGTACAAGAATTAGAACAACTACGACGTAATAACGAGCGTTTAACCACCGAACTGAATGCCACCCAAGCGAGCTTTTGGCAGCAGCCAATGACCATTGGTGGTGTGATTTTAACCTTCGGTTTAGTATTCGGTTTATTGTTACCCAAATTAATTCCAAGCCGTCGCAACAGCGACCGTTGGATGTAACACGCCAACGCCCCTATTGTGGGGGCGTACTGGCATCAGCATGCGTTTTCAAGGGTAAACCACGGTCGTTTTTCACTTGCTCAATCACCACATAGGTGTGGGTTTGCGCTACGCCGGGTAAATCGACTATCTTGGCAAGGATCTGCCGGTAAGCTTCCATCGTCGGTAATCGCAGTTTCAGTAAATAATCAAAGCCTCCAGCCACCATATGACACTCTGCCACTTCCGGGATCTGCACCACGGCATCGCGAAACTTATCAAACACATCACTGGTGGTTCTATCTAACGTTACTTGTATAAAAGCCGCGGTGCCATAACCTAACTTGCCACTATTCAGCCTTGCGCCATAACCTTCAATAAACCCCTCTTTTTCAAGACGTTTTACTCTATCAATACAAGGGCTAGCACTTAAATTGACTTTTTTGGCTAAGTCAACATTGGCAATTCGACCTTCTTTTTGCAACGTATCGAGAATACTGATGTCAATACGATCAAGTGCTTTCGCTTTGGGGTTCGAGTTCATAGCAGTATTTTCTTGGGTATTTGATATTGTTGACAGAATTATATACGGTTAAACCGCAAAAATAACCACCCTATGCTGTGGTCTTTTCTCTAAAATGCCGCTGATAACAATAAAGCCAAAGGCATGTTCGTGCGGGTCATTAATGACAACGCAAATTCACGTATCGACAATCAGGATAATTCTATGCTGTTTAATGGTTCTTTGGTCACCACAGACCCTATCCGCCAACTCATTCGCGATTATTACCGCGCCGATGAAGATGACGTTCTAGACTTTTTGTTGCCACTGGCAGAAGTGGATGCGAAAACACGCAGTCGGGCTTGGGAGCGTGCACGGCAACTGGTTTTATATATTCGCCAAGCGCAGGTGGGTAAAGGCGGAGTTGATGCCCTATTAAACGAGTTTTCACTGTCGACAGAGGAAGGCTTGGTGTTAATGTGCCTAGCCGAAGCCTTGCTGCGTGTGCCTGACAGCCTAACAGCCGATCGACTGATCCGCGATAAATTATCGCAAGGCGATTGGAGTGCTCACCTGGGCAACAGCAGCTCATTATTTGTTAACGTTTCAAGCTGGGGCTTATTGGTCACAGGTAAATTAGTTAATTATTCTGATGACGAGAAAAAACAACAATTTGGTTTGCTCAAGCGTACCTGTGGTCGCTTAGGCGAGCCAGTGATCCGCCAAGCCGTGCGCTATGCCATGCAAATTATGGGTACGCAATTTGTCTTGGGTACCACCATTGATAAGGCACTAGAACGTGCTAACGTCATGGAAGCCAAAGGGTTTAGTTATTCTTACGATATGCTGGGCGAAGGCGCCCGTACCATGGCCGATGCTGATCGCTATTTTGAGGCTTATTTAACGGCCATTGAAGCTATTGGTAAAGCAGCCAAAGGTCGTGGCCCCATTGTTAGCCCGGGTATCTCGGTAAAATTATCTGCTATTCACCCACGCTATGAATTTAGCCATTTAGATCGGGTGCATGCCGAATTAGTGCCGCGCTTAAAACAACTGGCGTTAGCCGCTAAAAAATACGATATCGGCTTTACCGTGGATGCGGAAGAAGCTGACCGCTTAGACATGTCGTTAGATGTGATTGCCAAAGTGTTTAGCGACCCCGATCTGGATGGTTGGGAAGGCTTTGGTTTAGCCGTACAAGCCTATCAAAAACGCGGCTTTTATGTCATTGAATGGCTGCGCGAGCTAACGGTTAAAGTTGGCCGTAAAATGATGGTGCGCTTAGTAAAAGGTGCCTATTGGGATACTGAAATTAAGTTATCGCAAGTAGAAGGTTTAGCCGACTTCCCAGTATTTAGCCGCAAACCGGCTACCGATGTCTCTTATCAAGCTTGTGCCAAAAAGCTGCTCAGTTATCGTGACAGTATTTACCCGCAATTTGCCACGCACAATGCCTATACCGTCGCCACCATTATTGAAATGGCAGGTGATCTGACTGGCTTTGAATTCCAACGTCTGCACGGTATGGGTGATGCACTTTATGATTTGATTGTCGAAAATGAAAAGATCCCGTGCCGCATCTATGCCCCAGTTGGCGAACACTCTGACTTATTAGCCTATCTGGTGCGTCGTTTATTGGAAAACGGTGCCAACAGCTCTTTTGTTAACAACATTATTGATGATTCTATACCGGTTGAATCCTTACTGCATGACCCGGTAGAAATCGTCAAAGGTTGGCAAAGTAAACGTAACCCAGGCATTCCACTGCCCATCGCCTTATTTGGCCACAGCCGCAATAACTCGCGGGGTTTAGATCTCACCGACATCAACCAGCTGACGCCGCTAAAACAGAGTATGGAAGAGTGGGAAGACAAACTGCACGTCGTCAGCAGCGACGCGGATGACGTAGCGGTAGTAAACCCGGCCAACTTAAAAGAAGTGATTGGTTACCTGCAATATGCTACCCCTGAAGCCATGCAGCAAATGTTAAGCGATGCCGACGCCGCTTTTGCCAGTTGGGCCGATACGCCGGTTGCGGAGCGCGCCGCCTTGTTACGTCGCTTAGCCGATGCCATGGAAGCACATCAAGATGAATTACTGACCCTCTGCGTTAAAGAAGCCGGTAAAGTGCTGGCCGATGCCGTAGCGGAAGTACGAGAAGCAGTTGATTTTTGTCGTTATTACGCGCATCAAGCTGAGCTGTTGTTCGCTAAACCACAACAAGCCCGTGGCGTGTTCTTATGTATTAGCCCATGGAACTTCCCGCTAGCCATTTTTATCGGCCAAGTGGCCGCCGCTATTGTTGCCGGTAATACTGTTGTTGCCAAACCGGCAGAGCAAACCAGCTTAGTTGCCGTGCGTACGCTCGAGCTGTTAAGTGAATGCGGCATGCCTAAGCATGTGGTGCAGTTGGTCATTGCACCAGGGCGCCAAGTAGGTGAACACATTGTGCCGGATCTGCGTGTGCAAGGTGTGATGTTTACCGGCTCAACAGAAACCGGTTGTTGGATCGCCCGTAAATTAGCTGAGCGCGGCGGTGAACCTGTGCCGCTTATCGCGGAAACAGGCGGTCAAAACTGTATGATTGTCGACTCGACAGCCTTGCCTGAGCAAGTGGTCGATGATGTGATCTCTTCGGGTTTCCAAAGCGCGGGGCAGCGCTGCTCGGCCTTACGGGTGTTGTTCCTGCAAGAAGATGTTGCAGATAAAATTATCACCATGATCAAAGGCGCCATGGCAGAGCTACATGTAGGTGATCCGGCGTGGTTAAGCACCGATTTAGGCCCGGTTATCGATAGCAAAGCACATGAGCGTTTAACCAATCACGTACAGTATTTGCAAGATAAAGCGACGCTGCATTTTGCTTGTCCGATCCCAGCAGAAGGTGAGCATTTCTTCTTTGCACCACACTTATACGAAATTAGCGATCTCACCGTGTTAGAGCGTGAAGTGTTTGGCCCTGTGGTGCATATTATTCGCTTTAAAGCGGAAGAGATTGATAACGTGATCGCGCAAATCAATGCCACCGGCTATGGCCTAACCACCGGTGTGCACAGCCGTATTGATCAGTTAACGCAAAAAGTTCGCCGTGAAATTAAAGCCGGAAATATTTACGTAAACCGTAACATGATCGGTGCCGTGGTTGGTGTGCAACCCTTTGGTGGTCGTGGTTTATCGGGTACCGGCCCCAAAGCCGGTGGCCCACTGTATTTGCAGCGCTTAGTCAAAGATAACCTGAGTGTTGATTGCCCAGCGTTAGATGAGGGTAAAAAAGTGCGTTTGCTGGCAGAAACCACCAGCCGTGCCGTGGCTTATGCCATGCCAGCGGCGAATATTGCGCAGCATAAATGGGCAGCCTTACCCATTAACCAGCGTACATCGGTGTTACGGCAGTTTTTAGCCTCTTTGGCTTCTAACAAGGTTGTCAGTCGACAAGAGCCTGATTTAGAGCAAGTGTTAACCGTGGCCCGCAGCAAGTTACAACGTGTTGAACTGGAGCTGCAACGGCCGATTAATCTGCCGGGGCCGACAGGTGAAAGCAACACTTTAACGTTAGATCCACGCGGGATCTTAGCGTTACTGCGTGATGACACCAGCAGCTTTAGCCATTGGTTATTAAGCATTATTACTGCTTTAGCCGCAGGTAATGCCGTGATCACCGCGGTTGAAGAAGACGATGTTATCGAAGCGGAAGCCTGTATTAAAGCGTTAATTGCTGCCGGTATGCCACAACATCTGTTAGCGGTAGTTCGCTTAGATTGCTTAACGACGTTGTTAGCGCATACCGATCTGGCCGGTGCCGTGATTGAAGTCAGCAGTGCTTTAAAACCGCTGGCAGCAGAACTGATCGCCGCGCGTGAAGGTGCAATACTGCCGTTAATCACCGCGCCTGCCGATGAACGGATGTTACATCGCTTAGTCACTGAAAAAACCATTACCATCAACACCACAGCGGCTGGCGGTAATGCCTCGTTAATGACAATGGCTGAAAACGTCGGTTAACGCGGCAAAATAGAAGCTTGTGCTACTAAAAAAGCCCGCTTAAATGCGGGCTTTTTGCTATGCTAGGAATACGACCTAGTTGAGTCTCATCACTTTTCACGGATGCAAAGATCATTAGATGCCATATCAAAGAGTGTCGATAGCCCAATTACAGCCCGGCAGCTATATTGTCAAAGTGCTGGAGCAAACCGGACAACTGGCCATCAAACATGCTGGCTTTGTCCGCACACGTGAAAGCATCCGCAATTTAAAAAATCAGGGCGTGCTTGTGGTTGCCATTGACCCGAGCAAACAACTGACCCCACGCCCAGTCGAAACAAAACCGCCACCACCTGAAAAAGAGCCCGAAGCATTTCGCGCAGTATTTGCCGAAGAGCAACCTAAAGCCGAGCGCAGTTTAGAGCAAACCAAAAAAACACAGCAGCAGGTGCTAAAAGCCGCCGCCAACGAAGAGCCTATTGATTTGAGCCTGGTACATGAAGTCAGTGCCGGGTTATTTGATTCGGTTAGTCGCAATCCGGATGTTTTGCTGTATCTGACTCGTATCGCCGAAAAAAGCGATATGCTGCTACAACACTCGATTAACTGTGCCGTTTATATGGCCGCTTTCGCCCGTTTTTTAAATTTTCCCAAACACAAAGTCCAAAACCTGATCACGGCAGCCTTGTTACATGATGTGGGTAAAGCGCAACAGCCGATGCTGTTGCAACAACCCGATGCTAACGCCATTAGCACCAGTTTGATGGTGTTGCAGCAAAGCACGGCTTTGGCTGGCGAAGTGTCTTTTTGGATCAGCCAACATTGTGCCTTGTTAGATGGCAGTGGCTCACCGCCGCTCCAAGAGCAACAAATCAGTAATGGTAGCCGTATGCTAACCATCGTTAATATGTATGAGAAATTAAGTAATGTGCAAACCAGCTACGTAAATCCGCTTAATGTGATCCGGCAACTGATGGCGATGGCGCCAGCACAATTGGATAATAGTTTATTACAATTGTTCATTAAATGTATTGGCGTTTACCCGCCGGGTAGCGTGGTACGCTTAACGACTGGGCGGCTAGCCTTAGTACTGGAGAATAATCAGAAAAAGCCGACCTTGCCACGGGTAAAGGTGTTTTACCACAGTGTGCATCAGCATCATCTGCCGCCGCGAGTCATCGATTTATCGCGGCAGCAAGAAGAACAAATAGAAGGCTGTGTTGATTTAAGAAAATATGGTTTAGAAGTGCGTAACTATTTGTAACTCACCACTCGCTTAACGCCCGCATACTAAAAAGTTGTTGACCAAATTCGAGCAACACATATTGCGGTGTAATTTCCCGTAAGCGCACGTCAGCCGTGATCCATTGCCCTTCTTGTAATGATTTACCATTCACTTTCACCCAGCGCTGAGCGGGCTGGGTAGCAAAAACATGGGCTTCAAAACGTAACTTCGGTAATTGCCGCTGTAAAGTGAGATCCAGCATGGCGATATCTTGCGCCGGCGCACTGTGTGTTGTCAGATTATTCGAGGCAGAACGTGGATTACCTGCTGTTTCGGCCAGCGCACTGGCAAAACGCTCACGTAACTCAGCCGAGATTTCCGGATCGTTCACCGGCTCAGCTTGTGGCGTATTCGCTGTCACGGTTACCATCTGTGGCTCAGGCGCAAAACGCTCTGGCTCAGCGGCCGGTTCTGGCTCTGTTGTTGCAACCACCGGTGCTTCAACCGCTTTAGTCTCTAGGGTTTTTGCGATTAACGCTGGGCCTGCGGGTTGCGCCACCTCGGGGATCAGTGCGGCCGGTTGAGTCACATCGCTTGGCGATTGTTTGCTGGCTAACAGCATATAACCGGCTACAAAACCAAGGGTGGTGGCTAAAATTAAGGCAAGGCTAATTGCCACATTGCGCCAAAAGGTGGATGGCACCTGAGGTGCGGGTTGTTGCTGTTTTAACGCATCCATTAAAATGGACATAATCTTTACTCTCCGCGCAGTATCGGCACAATTTGTAGCGCCAATAAAAACCCGAACATTATACCTAATAGCGCTAACAGCGGCCATAACCAGTTAGGTAAAGCTTGTCGCTGATTTGTGGCTGGGTGACTAGGCAAAATTTCGGCTGCCGCCCGTTGCACATGTGTTAATTCAACTAACGCTTGCTGTTGACTATAAGCTGCTAATAACGCTCTGTCGGCGAGTAAATTCAATAACCGTGGAATACCGCCGCTTAATTCAAACAGTTTTTTTACCGCCTTGTCACTGAATACCGGTCGCTGACAACCCGCCACTTGCAGACGATAACGCATATATTGCTGCACTTCGGCTAAATTAAGCGGCAATAAATGATAACGCGCCGTAATGCGCTGAGCTAATTGCCGTAAATCGTTACGTTGCAACAGCTGCTGTAATTCTGGCTGGCCAATTAAAATCACCTGCAGTAATTTCTTGGTATTTGTTTCTAAATTGGTGAGCAAGCGTAACTGTTCCAATACAGCAGGCTGTAAATGCTGGGCTTCATCAATAATTAAAATGGTTTTCTTGCCGGCATCATGGTTTTTTTGCAACCGTTGGGTAATTTTGTCGCCTAATAGTTTTAGGCTCGCATCAGTTTTGCGGTAACGAATTTTCAACTCGTCACAAATGGCCGCCAATAATTCTAATTCCGA
This sequence comes from Rheinheimera sp. UJ51, assembly GCF_020819615.1. Taxonomy (NCBI): domain Bacteria; kingdom Pseudomonadati; phylum Pseudomonadota; class Gammaproteobacteria; order Chromatiales; family Chromatiaceae; genus Rheinheimera; species Rheinheimera sp. UJ51. The sequence continues at coordinate 12,566 of NZ_JAJHOG010000011.1, read as the reverse complement.
TAACGTTGGGTTAAGAATAAACGCCACATCGGTGGTCTCGTCTAACTCTTGCAGCAAACTGCGTGAGACGGTCGTTTTACCGGTACCTACTTCGCCGGTCAGTAGCACAAAGCCGCCGGCATCCCCCAAGCCATAACGCAAATGGGCTAACGCTTCAGCATGACGTGGGCTGAGATACATAAAGTCGGGATTCGGCGCTATTGAAAATGGCGCACTGTTTAAACCAAAAAATCCGGTGTACATCACATTCCTTTAGCACTGCATTTCATCGCAAGGCAGGTATAATGGCAAAAAAACCAGCAGCAGGAAAGCTTGTGCAAATTTATCTTGTCGGCGGCGCAGTTCGCGATCAATTACTCGGTTACCCTTTTCACGAACGCGATTGGGTGGTTGTGGGGGCAACACCTGCAGAATTACTCAGCCAAGGCTACCAACAAGTCGGTAAAGACTTCCCGGTATTTCTGCACCCCAAAACGAAAGAGGAATATGCCTTAGCGCGCACAGAGCGCAAAGCGGGTTCAGGTTATACCGGTTTTACGGTATACGCCGCGGCAGATGTCACTTTGGAACAAGATTTAGCCAGACGCGATCTCACCATCAATGCCATCGCCCAAGATGCTGCAGGAAACTATATTGATCCTTTTCACGGCCAGCGTGATATAGAGCAAAAACAGCTACGCCATGTCTCTGACGCCTTTGTTGAAGATCCGCTACGCGTGCTTCGTGTCGCGCGCTTTTATGCGCGTTATGCTCATCTGGGTTTTACCGTAGCGCCTGAAACCTTAGCACTGATGACACAGCTTAGTCAGCACGGTGAATTAACCACACTCAGTGCCGAGCGCGTTTGGGTTGAAACCGCTAAAGCGTTAAATACCGAGCAGCCTGCTGCTTATTTTCAGTTATTACAGCAATGTGGTGCACTGTCGGTATTGATGCCCGAACTGGCCGCGCTTTGGGGCGTACCACAACCCGAGAAATGGCATCCAGAAATTGATAGCGGCATTCATAGCTTATTAGTGCTGCAACAAGCGGCCGCGTTAAGTCAACGCTTAGACATCCGCTTTGCTGCTTTGGTGCATGATGTAGGGAAAGGGGTGACGCCAATAGCCGCGTTGCCTGCCCATCATGGTCATGAACATCGTGGCTTAGCGCTCATTACAGCGTTATGTAAAAGACTACGCGTACCCAACGACTGTCGCGATCTGGCATTGTTGGTCTGTGAATACCATCAACTGATCCATCGTGCAGCAGAACTTAATGCTAAAACCGTATTAAAACTGTTTAACGCTATCGATTTGTGGCGAAAGCCTGAGCGTTTGAGCGATATTTTACTGTGCTGTACCGCTGATTTACGCGGTAGAACAGGCTTTGAACAGGCAGACTACCCGCCCGCAGTGCTGTTACCCAAGCTGGCCGAAGCAGCGATGGCGGTAAGTGCAAAAGCCCTGATCGCACAGGGCATCACCGGGCACGCCATTAAAGAGGCCTTGCAACAAGCACGCTTGCAAGCCATTAGCCACGCACAACAAACGCTAAATGGTAATTAGCTCGCAGACAGGCTTAAAAACGCCATCAAGCCGATACCTAGCAACATGCGGTAAATGACAAAGGGCAACATGCCCATGCGGCTGATAATTTTTAAAAAGAAGTGAATACAAATGGTGGCACTGATAAAGGATAACAATACCCCTAACAAGATGCCGCCCATATCATACTCGGCTGGCTCACTGAGCAGTTTGCTGGCCTGATAGCCACCGCTGAGTACGATGATCGGGATCGACAGTAAAAATGAAAAACGCGCAGCGCTAACTTTATCTAAACCAATTAACATAGCCGCCGTCATGGTGATCCCCGAACGCGACGTACCCGGGATTAAGGCAATGGCTTGGGCAAAACCAATAAACAAGGTTTGCTTTAAGGTTAATGCATTCATCGGAATATGCTGTTTTGCCGTGACATCAGCCCACCATAGCGCCAAACCAAAAACGATGGTGGTGATAGCAATCACCCACGGTGAACGTAAAAAGGTTTCAATTAAATCGGCCGCCAGTAAACCAGCCAAGGCTGCGGGGATCGTGGCTAAAATCACCCACCATGCCAACTTACTATCCGTGCTGTGGTTACCGCCTAGGCTTTTCACCCAACCCACAGTTAAATTGCCAATATCCTGTCGAAAATACAGCATCACTGCCAACAAGGTACCGACATGCACCGCGACATCAAAAGCAATACCCTGATCTTGCCAGCCCAAAACGGCAGAGGGCAAAATTAAATGGGCCGAAGAGGAAATAGGTAAAAACTCGGTTAATCCTTGGATTAAAGACAGGATAATAACTTCAATGGTACTCAAGTTGGCTCACTCCATGAAAATTCAACGGGCCATATTTTTTGGGATTGGTTGTAGCCCTGCCATAAAGCGGCATAGCTTAAACCGGTGGTAGGATGGATCTCATCTGCGGCAATTTCAGCCAAAGGCCACAGTACAAAAGCATTCTCGGTAATTTCTGCCCGAGGTAACACCACGGGTGAATCACAAATTTGCTGATCGTACGTCAACAAATCTAAATCCAGAGTACGACCAGAAAACTTTTCGGCACCACGCACGCGACCAAATTGATCTTCAATGCGCTTTAATAAACTAATGCAATCAACAATAGATAAATCGGTGTCTGCACCGAGCACCATATTAAAAAAGTCATCGCCAACAAAACCCACGGCTTCACTTTGATAAACAGAAGATAACGTTACCGCACTCAGTTCACTGACTAAGGCGCGTACACCATGGCGCACATGAAAATCACGATTAATGTTAGAACCTACACTAATATAAATACGTGGCATCAGTGATTAACCTCTGGCGCAAAGCGCGTGATCTGTACCCCGACCGTTTGCGCTTGAGGCACCGCACCGGGTTTACTGACCGTCACTTCCACTTGGCTGGTACTAAATTCTGTTAATAACAATTGCGCCACGCGCTCAGCCACTGTTTCAATTAATTCAATAGGTTCGGCAGTAATCAACTCAATCACGCGGGCACTAATCACCGCATAATCAAGTGTTAAGCGAATATCATCTGCTTGAGCGGCAGCCCGCTGATCGGCGGTTAGGCGAAGATCTAACAGCAAGCGCTGCTTGATAGTTTTTTCCCAGTCGTACACGCCAATCACGGTATCAACCTGTAGCTGCTTGATAAAAACGATGTCCATCCAGTTAATTCCGCATTGCGTTATTTTTCGTTTCAGGTAGGCTTGTCGGATAGAATATATACAGCAACGCCCGTATTTTGCTGTCCGACAAAGATGCCGCAATAGTATCGTAAAAAAGGGTGCTGAGGAACCATGGAATGACCCTGCTGATCTTGTTAATGATGCTTATTGCTTACCTGCTAGGTTCTATCTCTTCGGCTGTGCTGGTTTGCCAACTTTTTCGCTTACCTGACCCACGTTTTCACGGCTCGGGTAACCCTGGTACCACTAATGTGCTGCGCCTTGGCGGTAAATTCCCGGCCGTTTTGGTCCTAGTGTTCGATATTCTCAAAGGCACTATTCCGGTTTGGGGCTCTTATTTCTTAAAAATCGAACCGGTATGGTTAGGGGCTGTGGGTATTTGCGCCTGTATCGGTCACATTTATCCGATATTTTTTGGTTTTAAAGGCGGAAAAGCCGTTGCCACCGCGTTAGGGGCAATGATGCCGATTGGCTTAGATTTAGCGGGTTTATTAATTGGCTCTTGGCTAACAGTGGTATTAGTGACGGGTTACTCTTCACTGGGCGCAATAATGACCGTGGCTTTGGCACCGCTATTTACCTGGTGGATTAAACCTTTATATACCCTGCCGGTGTTTATGCTTAGCCTGCTGATTATTGCACGGCATCGTGAAAACATTTTGCGCCTCTACCGCGGCCAAGAAAGTAAAATTTGGGATAAATCAAAACGGGTGCGTGAATAAGCACCCGAGATTTTTATAGCGCAGGTAACTGCTCTAGCGGCCAACGTGGCGTTACACCTATGGTTAAATCTTGCTGTTGCCCAGCCTTTAAACGCTGATAACCCGCAAACGCAATCATCGCGCCATTGTCAGTACAAAACTCCTTGCGCGGATAATACACCTTACCCCCTAAACTACTGAGCAGCTCGGCTAATTGGTGTTGCAGCGATTCATTCGCGCTAACCCCACCGGCAATCACTAAACGCTTATAGCTGGTTTCTGCCAAGGCACGACGGCATTTAATCAAAAGGGTATCAACCACTGCTTGCTGAAATGAGGCGGCAATATCAGCTTGCACCTGTAAAGCATTGCCTTCTTTTTGAATCACCATAGAGGCAGCTGTTTTTAAACCGCTAAAGCTAAAATCTAAACCAGGACGGTCAGTCATCGGCCGCGGGAATGGGTATTTTTTAGCATCGCCCGTTTTCGCTAACTTAGCCAGTAACGGGCCGCCAGGGTAATCTAAACCCATTAACTTCGCTGTTTTATCAAAAGCTTCACCGGCAGCATCATCAATTGACTCGCCCAGTAAACGGTATTGACCAATGCCCTCTACCGCCACTAATTGCGTATGGCCGCCCGACACTAATAACGCTAAAAACGGAAAGGCCGGTACGTCTTCTTCAAGCATGGGCGCCAGTAAATGCCCTTCCATATGATGCACCGCCAGCGCCGGTTTCTGCCATGCAAAAGCTAAGCTGCGTCCCAAAGTGGCCCCCACCAACAAGGCGCCAGCCAAACCTGGCCCCGCCGTATAAGCAACACCATCAATATCTGCCGCCGTTAAACCGGCTTCTTTTAAAGCTTGTTTAATCAAGGGTAAGGTTTTGCGCACATGATCACGTGACGCTAACTCAGGCACCACGCCACCGTAATCAGCATGAATAGGGATTTGGCTGTATAACACATGGCTAAGCAGCCCTTTTTCACCATCATAAATGGCGATACCGGTTTCATCACAAGAGGTTTCGATACCTAATACACGCATTCTTGGAGCCTCAGCAGATTATTTGCGCCAAGCACGACGAAAAATGCAGAAAAACGCAAGCAGACGCTGCTTTTTTCCGTTATGATTGCCGCCCTGAAAACGCGCATTGTAACGGCTTGCAGCACCTATAGCCAGATGATCTGATTTAAGATCGCAGAAGCGCTTTACATCTGGGGCGCTTTTTGCGTAAAATACCGCACCATTTTTAATCGTATTGGTTAACGACAACCAGTTTTGGCCTGAGGTGAGAATTTAATGCCTGTAGTTAAAGTAAAAGAAAACGAACCCTTTGACGTAGCTTTACGTCGTTTCAAGCGCTCTTGTGAAAAAGCCGGCGTATTAGCAGACGTTCGTGCAAAAGAGTTCTATGAAAAACCAACTTGGATTCGTAAGCGTAAGAAAGCAGCAGCGGTAAAACGTCATGCTAAGAAGCTTTCTCGCGAAAACGCACGCCGTATCCGCCTGTACTAATCTACAGCTGCCGGTTATCGGTAGAAAGCGGAGCGCAGTGCTACTGCCAAGTTAATCACTTGCCGCTTTCGAAACATGCTTTATCTGCACACCGTGTTCTTGTAACACGGTTTGTCTTTTTCTGAAACAGCATTAAAAAGGACAAAAGTGGCAGGACAAATTCCCCGTCAATTTATCGATGATGTACTGGCTCGCACCGATATTGTTGAGCTGATCGATAAACGCGTACCGTTAAAAAAAGCAGGTAGTCGCAACTACACCGCTTGCTGCCCTTTTCATAACGAAAAAAGCCCCTCTTTTACCGTTAGCCCCGATAAGCAGTTTTATCATTGCTTTGGTTGTGGCGCGCACGGTAATGCCATCACCTTCATGATGGAGTTTGAGCAGCTAGAATTTGTTGAATCGATTGAAGAGCTTGCCAAAGATCTGCATATGGAAGTGCCGCGTGAGCAAGGCAATCAACCGCACAGGCCGGCACCGCAAGCCGATGATTATAGCTTGATGCAAAAAGCGGCTGATTTTTATCAGCAGCAGTTACAACAGCATAGTAAAGCAGCGGAAGTGCAAGCGTATTTAACTCGTCGTGGTTTAAGTGCCCAAACCGCTGCCGAATTTCAACTAGGCTATGCCCCAGAAAGCTGGGACGCGCTGCTGAAAGTACTCAGCGGCCAAGGTGGTAAAGCGATACGAGATCAGTTGTTGCAATTAAAACTGATCAGCCGGAATGAAAATGGCCGTGAGTTTGATTTTTTCCGTGACCGACTGATGTTTCCGATCCGCGATAAGCGCGGTCGAGTCATCGCTTTTGGTGGTCGAGTACTCGGTGATGGGCAACCCAAATACCTTAATTCACCCGAAACAACCTTATTTCATAAAGGTCGGGAGCTTTACGGTTTATATGAAGCACGCCAACAACCTGGTCATCTAAGCCGACTGTTAGTGGTTGAAGGCTACATGGACGTTGTGGCACTGGCGGAACATGACATTCGCTTTGCCGTAGCCTGTTTAGGTACCGCGACCACTTCAGATCATATTAATACGTTGTTCCGCTATGCTCCGCAGGTAATTTGTTGTTACGACGGTGATCGCGCCGGTCGCGATGCAGCATGGCGCGCCTTACAAAATGCCTTGCCGCAATTAAAAGACGGTGTAGAACTTAACTTTGTGTTCTTACCTGATGGCGAAGATCCAGATTCGTTGGTACAAAAAGAAGGTAAAGAGGCCTTTTTGGCTCGCTTAGAGCAAGCACAACCGCTGTCACAATATTTATTCGAGCATTTGTTGGTGATGCATGATGTGGCGACCGATGCGGGTAAATCGGCACTGGCCAATAAAGGCGCTGAATTAATTAAACAAGTCCCCGGCAGTTTTTACCGCGAGCAATTAACCGACAAACTGGATAACTTGTTAGGCCGTAAAACACAGCGTACTAAACCCAGCAACGCTAGGCCTGTAGCAGCGCGCCCAGCCAGTGCTAATCTAAAAATTACACCGATGCGTCGCGCCATGGCTTTGTTATTACAATATCCGTCTTTAGCAAAGGTTATGCCCTATGCTCCCGAGCTGGCAACAGCAAGCATCCCAGGCATGAGCTTGTTATTAAAAATACAAGAACTGTTATTAGAAAAACCCGAGTTAACCACGGCTCAATTGTTGGAATACTGGCGAGATTTGCCTGAGCATGCCATCCTGTTAAAGTTAGCTACATGGGAGCATCAGATCGAACCGGAACAATTAAGTCAGGACTTTCTCGACACGTTTCACTCGATCGAAGATATATATTTACAACAACGGCTAGAAGCGTTGGAACGAAAAGATAAATTAAAACAACTAACACAAGCAGAACAACATGAGTATGTTTTGCTGTTAAGAGCTTTAAAAAGCAAAAAACCGCGAACAGTTGGCTAACGCGGCTGGCTAGAAAAGCCCCGCTTTGTTATAATCGCTAGTTCGCATTTTTAGATTAATCAACTTTGGTGGAAGATAAGTCTCTATGGAGCAAAGTCCTCAGTCGCAGTTAAAACTCCTGATCCTGAAAGGTAAAGAGCAAGGGTATCTAACCTTTGCTGAAGTTAACGATCACCTTCCACAAGACATTATCGATTCAGATCAGATCGAAGATATTGTTCGTATGATCAACGATATGGGCATTCAAGTGTACGAAACTGCACCTGATGCTGATGATCTGATCATGTCCGATGCCGCCGCCGATGAAGACGCTGCGGAAGAAGCTGCTCAAGCGCTAGTTAGCGTAGATAAAGAATTAGGTCGCACCACGGACCCCGTACGTATGTACATGCGTGAAATGGGTACCGTTGAATTGTTGACGCGCGAAGGCGAGATCGTTATCGCTAAGCGCATCGAAGAAGGCATCAATCAGGTGCAAACTTCGGTTGCTGAATATCCTGAAGCCATTACTTACCTGTTAGAACAATGGGATAAGTTTGAAGCGGAAGAAATTCGCCTAAGCGACATTGTCTCTGCTTTTATTGATCCGAACGAAGTTGAAGAAGCACCTGTGATGGGTAGCAATATCGGCTCTGATTTACCTGAAGAACATCAGGATGACAGTAAAGATACCGACGACGACAGCGATGATGATAGCGACAGCGACGATAGCGATACAGATACGGGGCCTGATCCAGAAGTTGCTCGCGTTAAATTTGCTGAGTTGCGTACCCAATATGAAGTGACTCGTCACTCCATCGTACAAAACGGCCGCGAACACCCCACAACCAAAGAAGAAATTGAAAAACTGAGCGAAGTGTTCCGCTGTTTCCGCCTGGTGCCTAAGCAGTTCGATCGCTTAGTGAAAAACATGCGTGAAATGATGGACCGGGTACGCGTGCAAGAACGCTTAGTGATGAAACACTGCGTTGAATACGCCAAAATGCCGAAGAAAAACTTCGTGAAAGCCTTTACCGGTGCCGAAACTTCAACTGCTTGGTTATCAGCCGAGATCGCAGCCAATAAAGCCTACTCGCCGAAACTGCAAGAAATGCAGGAAGACTTAGTACGCAATATTGAAAAGCTGAAAAAAGTTGAAGAAGAAACTGGCCTAAGCATCTTTAAAATTAAAGATATCAACCGTCGTATGTCGATTGGTGAAGCAAAAGCTCGCCGCGCCAAAAAAGAAATGGTTGAAGCTAACTTACGTTTGGTTATCTCTATCGCCAAAAAATACACCAACCGTGGCTTACAATTCCTGGATTTAATTCAGGAAGGTAACATCGGCTTGATGAAGGCTGTAGATAAGTTCGAATACCGCCGTGGTTACAAGTTCTCAACCTACGCGACTTGGTGGATCCGTCAAGCGATCACCCGCTCTATTGCTGACCAAGCACGGACTATTCGTATTCCAGTGCACATGATTGAGACCATTAACAAACTTAATCGTATTTCACGGCAAATGCTGCAAGAAATGGGTCGCGAGCCATCACCTGAAGAATTATCAGAACGCATGCAAATGCCAGAAGATAAGATCCGCAAGGTGCTGAAAATTGCCAAAGAGCCTATTTCAATGGAAACGCCCATTGGTGATGATGAAGATTCGCATTTAGGCGACTTTATCGAAGACGGTGCGGGTGAATCACCACTCGATTCCGCCACCATGGAAAGCCTGAAAAACGCTACCAACGAAGTGTTAGCCGGCTTAACCGCCCGCGAAGCCAAAGTTCTACGGATGCGGTTTGGTATTGATATGAATACCGACCATACCTTAGAAGAAGTAGGCAAACAGTTTGACGTAACACGCGAGCGTATCCGTCAAATTGAAGCGAAAGCGTTACGTAAATTGCGCCACCCTTCACGTTCAGAAGTATTAAAAAGCTTCTTAGACGAGTAAGCACAACGCAAAAACAAAGGCGCCGATTGGCGCCTTTGTTATTTCTCGGCCATAAAGTCTAAAAAATCAGCAATTAACTTCACTTAGCCTAACAAGCCGGATGACAAAGCGCCGAAAAGTTTTTATACTGCCTGCGCTTTAAGTTACTTAGCATCAAGATGTTATAATGACCTTATAGCTTAGGTGAAAGGCGGCCACTATAAGTGGCGAGAAGTGATTTAACACATACATATAATGGCCCCATAGCTTAGGTGAAAGGCGGCCACTGTAAGTGGCGAGAAGTGATTTAACACATACATATAATGGCCCCATAGCTTAGGTGAAAGGCGGTCACTGCAAGTGACGAGAAGTGATTTAACATCACTTCGAGAGACTTGAACGCGAGGCCGTGGATGGCCGAGCTGAGTGCAGATCATCAGGGATGTGTGAACACTGCAATCGAAAAATACGCAACATAATGGCCCTATAGCTCAGTTGGTTAGAGCGCTCGACTCATAATCGATCGGTCGCTGGTTCGAGTCCAGCTGGGGCCACCATTCCTGCCCTGAAACCCTTTAAATTCGCGGGTTTAGGATTTTCAAAGCTTATTTTTACACCTTTTTTTACACCCTTCATAATACTTATTCTTAACTCCATGTCTAATTGTTTTTATTTTAACACCTTAATTTTGACACTTAGGGTTGTTAATCTAGATAAGAAATACTTATTTTTTTAATTTAAAAACTACTACTCTCAATTTACATTTTGAAACCGCCTAGCTTGTTAAAGCTATTTTACGCGTTAAAAAGCTCGCTAATTTGAAAATTAATATTACTACATCAACAAGCTCGCCAGAATTAACATTGATCAGCTTATTATTTTATATATTCTAAGGTAACTCCTTTTACTGCAAGAGCCTCAGAACGGCGTGCTTAAGCATAATGACCCGATAGCATGCTTTAAAGTGAAACGCAGTATCAGGCTTTTGAGCAAATATAAGACTAGCTAGTTTTTTTGTTATGTTGTTATGTTGAAGATTTATTCGGCAGTAGGCTGCTCATCCGAGCTGAAATGAGCCTCGAGATGGTCAATTGCAAGTTTATATTCAGGATGCTTATCTGAAATATACTTTAGCTTTTTATTTTTGAACATACGTTGGTTCCTGTCAGACAGGTCGTTATAAGCAAGTTCAACTGCTCCAACATATCTATTAAAAGCATTACTAGCTTCGCCTTCTCTCACGTTAATTTCTTTTAGTAATGAGTTATTTAAACCTCTAAGATCATGGAATATAAAAGCTCTCACCTCTCTTACTTCCTCGCGGACTGCATCATCACCATCAGATTGTTTTAAATCACTGATAATAGCCTCGCGAACCAAAGTTAGCTCCTTACCAAAGTTAGCCTTACATTTGGCAGTATTGGTTAATGATGGAAATAAGCATGGATTGCTGCTTTTAGTTCTTTTCATCCTATAAACAGTGAAAGCTTTAAACAAAGAAATTAACCCTGGTGGAAAATAGTAAAAGCCATTTTTGCCGTTTTTGTGTTTATGCCCTAGGATGCGAATAAAACATTCATCAAAGTTAATATCACTTTTGCATAACTCGATGGTATTTTGCATTCGAGTAAAGAGTGTTTCTTGGCATAACATGAACATGGCCAAATCAAATTGTTGTAGTTCAACGGCTTTAATAAAAAATCGTATATAAACACTCAACCTGATTATAGTTTTAGGTGTACCAAGATTTCTTTTAACAACTTCTAGTGGCATGAAGAATTCGAGTTTCTCAACATTTTGATGATTTTTTGCGAAGTTGTAGGCTGCTTTTATGCGTTTTAGTAACTCGTCGCGATCAGAAGGAGCTTCTCCATTGGCGGCTTTATCAATAAATAAAGCCATGAGCTCATCATTACTTGTATAACGAAGATCAACCTCTCCGTTTTTACCTAGAGAGTATTTTTTTATCATGCGCTCTAATTTCTGTTTCGTTCCAGGTTGTCTCCAATTGCCATTAATTAGATGAAACTCTAAAAGCTGTCTCATTGTTCTAATGCGCACTTTATTATCGTGTGGTTTCCAGTTTATTTGCTCGAACAACCGACCACTACGGTATTGCTCCAAGAAAAAATTATAAAGGTTCAGTATATTTTCAAATATCTGGTTATCTAAAGCGTCACTGTGTTTATATTTTTCTAAAATCCTACTATGGTTTAGAGGTTTATTTTTAACAACCAATAAAACAACCGTTACGCCTTTGCCTTTCCTAATTTTGATGTATTTTGCGTCTGGCACGGGATGAGTACCTAGCGGCAAAGACAAAATAAATCGTTTTAACGACTCCGCGTTTTTCATCACAGAACTGGATGTTTGAATGCAGCCTGTAGGCTCAATAAGCTTCTCAGGGCTTTCTATTCCATTACTGGATGGTTGAATGTGGACTTTAGGTTCTACAACCTCACTTCGCATTGCCAGTCCATTACTGGATGGTTGAATGTGGCCTTTAGGTTCTACAACCTCACTGCGCATTGCCAGTCCATTACTGGATGGTTGAATGTGGCTTTTAGGTTCTACAACCTCACTGCGCCTTGCCAGTCCATTACTGGATGGTTGAATGTGACCTTTAAGCTCTAAAACCTCACTGCGCCTTGCCAGTCCATTACTGGATGGTTGAATCTGGCTTTTAGGTTCTACAACCTCACTGCGCCTTGCCAGTCTATTACTGAATGGTTGAATCTGGCTTTTAGGTTCTACAACCTCACTGCGCCTTGCCAGTCCATTACTGGATGGTTGAATGTGGCTTTTACGTTCTAAAACCTCACCGCGCCTTGCCAGTCCATTATTAGATGGTTGAATGAGGACTTTAGGCTCAGCAACTACATGGTTGCTTTCCACTCTAATATCGGATTGCTGAATACTACCTTTAAGTTCAGCTATCTTATTGGGATTCAATATGTAATTGGATTTAGGGTTATTATTTTGCTGTCCAACAACTGGATTACGGCTTTCCAACTTATTTTCGTATTGCTGTTTTTTAACCTGGGATGTAACAAGAGTATTGCAGCTCTCAGTGTCATCTTGAGATTGTTGATGACTAACGTTGGGCTCAACAGTCTTAAATGTTTTAAGATTATGGGCTTTAGATGTCTCAAGGATAATACTATCTTTATCGGTGCGTATTTCGGGATGATCCGGCCAGCGATTTCGGCATGAGTCGGCCACCCATTTCGGTATCATCCGGCCACTGATTTCGGCCTCATCCGGCCACCTGTTTCGGTATCGTCCGGCCAGTTTGT